>CAZUKJ010000054.1:0-8745 GCA_964620855.1 uncultured Oscillospiraceae bacterium | reverse complement strand
CTGGGTATATCATAGATGACCTGTTTTACCATCATACCAAGATCCGTTAAAGGAATATTCTCCGGGCGGCCAATGGCCGCCCCCACATCCGTCCAAAATAGATTTTTTCGATCCTGTGTACAAACAGTGATAAAATAGGCATTGGGAGTGCTGTAATTATACTCTGTCAGTCGGTTTTGTTTTCGCTTCGGCAATTCCACAAGCGTCGCTCCTTCTCCGCTTTTCTGAATATATGGTAGCAATAATAGTCTTTCATTTCAAGTGCGCACTTACTCACCACCGGCTTTCACCGGTGGTGTTGTGCCGTGTACGATAATGCTATATAGGGGCAATCATTGATCGCCCGCCTTCTGCGGTCATCATCGATAGTTTTCGGGCGGCCAATGGCCGCCCCTACATTCTCGAAAGGAAACCATCCTTGACAAATTGTGAATCAGTCCGGTGGACTGTCGGGCCCCAGTGCGCACACTGGGGTATCCTCTATTTTCTGCGCAGCAGGAACTGCAAACAACAGGCAGCGGGAAAACCCGCTGTCTGTTGCCTGCCATGACAGGCTGCCTCTTGCGTCGGATCATTTGGCGTTATATACTATATTTATTATTACAGATCACAACGCAACCGGCCGTTTCCCGCACTGCTTCGGGCGCAGGCCGACCAACCAAGAGAAGAGGGGCGAGTATATGGGATATGAGTATCTGGTCGTCACGCTGGCGGCTGCGCTGGCGGGCATTGGAACCGGTCTGGTTGGACTCAGCGCCGCCACGGCGATGGTGCCGCTGCTCATCGTGCTTTGCCCCACCTTTGGCGGCGAACACGGCGCCTACATGGCAACGGCCATCGCGCTGGCCAGCGATGTGCTCGGGTCTGCCGTGACCGCCGGCGTCTATGCGAAAAACAAAAACATCGACTTAAAGCACGGCTGGCTGCTGCTCACCTGCATTATCGCCATGTGTACGCTGGGCTCTGTGGCGGCATACTTTACCCACCAGACGGTTCTGGGCGGTTTTTCCCTCTTTTTGTGCATTGCCATCGGTATCCGCTTCCTCGTGAAGCCGGATTCCAAAGAGCGCCCGCCCAAAGACGGCGCGGTGAAGCTCAGCGCGAAGGAGATCGCCGTCTCGCTGTTTTTCGGCCTCACCATCGGCTTTGGCACCGGCTTTTTCGGCTCCGGCGGCGGCATGATGATGCTCATCGTCTTTACCGCCATGCTGGGGTATGATCGCAAGACTGCCGTGGGTACATCCACCTTTATCATGACCTTTACCGCACTGATCGCCTCGGTCAGCCACATTCTCATCGAGCCGTCGATCGTGATTGCGTGCTGGCCATACCTGCTGATCTCCATCGTCGTTGCCACCGCGTTCTCCCTGATCAGCGCCCGCTTTGCCAACAAGGTAAACGGCAGGCTCGTCGGCTATGTGACCGGCGCGATTTTGCTGGTGCTGGGCCTGTCCATGACTGTGATCAACCATCTCGACCAGCTCAACACGGTGTATCTGGCGGAGTATCTGCGCGTGCTCGGAATTTATCTGGCGTATATCGTGATCTGCGCCGCCATATTGCTGATCGTTCGCTACAGGACAAAGGTGCCGGACTATATTTTCCGGAAGCTCCTTCATTTCGTCGCCTTTACCTCGATCCTGCCGCTTGCGCTGGGCACGGATATCTGGTGGATCGCCGTGGCTGTGGAAGTGTTCTTCCTTCTCATCGTGGTCTTCGCGCTGCATTTCTTTGAGCAATTTTCCTTCTACCAGGGGCTTTTTGTCGAAAAAGCAAAGCACGAAGTGATCACAAGCTTTGTGCTGCTGTTTGGCCTCATGACCGTGCTGCTCGCTGTCTTCTGGGGCGGACTGGGCGACGCATACAAGTACATCGCCGTGACCGCAATCATGGCATGGGGCCCCGGCGATGCCGTGGCCGCTATCGTCGGACAAACTCACGGGAAGCATAAGCTGCTCGGCCGCAGGATCGAGGGCGTGAAATCGCTCGAGGGCACCATCGGCATGGCGATCACCTCGCTGGTGTGTACATTCCCCGTGCTTGTGACAATGTCCGATCTTCCGTGGTCCGTTTGCCTCCTCTTTTCTGTGATCCTTGCGCCCATCTCCGCACTGACGGAGCTGTTCACCAAAAAAGGCTATGACACAGTGAGCGTGCCGGTGGTGTCGTCACTGATCCTGTGCCTGACGCTGCTTTGGCGGTAAGCCGTCACATCACACCAGTCATTCTGCTTCAATCCAGCCATTCCGGGCCGCAGGCAGCGCGCGAGGAACCAATCGCTGCCGCCAGCGAGCGCATCGAACATGCCAAACAACAAGCATATCCCCAAGCGAGGCGAGCCGGGTCCCGGCAGTCGTCTCACTTGGGGATATGGTTTTTTGAAGACGCGGCGAACACAGGCATCCCGCTTGGACTGTTTCCGGTAAATCAGATACCTTATATATATTATATGTATTCTCCGGCGGGTTGACTCTGAATCCGATCCCTGGACTTCAGGCCAATGCCGCGGCCCGGCTCATAGAGCTCGCGCACACATCCACAGTCCGGGAGCTTGGCGATGACATTGGAAAACCCGCGCATCCGCTCGGCAGTCAGCTGCAGCATCTGCTCGGCATATCCGGCGATCGCCCGGTCTTTCACCCGCAGGATGCCAACCGAGCAGTGATAATCCGGCTCGGTGACTCTGGCAAAGCAGAGGTTCGGCATCGAGCGCAGCGCCTTGATGCACACCAGCTCATGCGCATGCATAAACGCAATGCCCAGATTCGCGCCGACGCCATCGAGAATGTTGGATATCTCATTGCTGATCATGCAGATGTTGGGAGAGAATCGGCCAATGTTGTTGCACAGGTACTGCGTATAGTTTCGATCCACTTCATTGTCAAAGCTCAAAAACCGCTCGTTCCGAAGCTGCTTCATCGGAATGCTTCCGGTGTTGGCCAGCGGATGCTCCGAGGATAAGATCACATAGATCGGTTCTTCAAGCAGCGGCGTCCACTCGATGTTGTTATCGAAGATCGGCGGGTCGATCGAAATGGCAAAATCCAGCCGCATCTCCGAGAGCATCGAGTAAATACCGGCATTGGTGAGCAGGTACGAGCGGACGCGGACATTCTCCTTGTCTTTCAAAAACTCCGCAAGGGCGTCGTTGAGCAGTTCGCTGGCCGCACCGGCCACACAGATCTCCGATGCGCCGTATTCCGAATTCTTTCTCGCGGCGGCAACGGCGTTCTCCACCTCCGAAAGCACCGACTCGGCATGCGACAGGAACGCGCGTCCGGCCGCGCTCAGGCGCAGTTTGCCCTTTTCGCGGATAAACAGCTTGACGCCAACGCTCGCCTCCAGTCTTGCAATCGTCTGGCTCAGCGTCGGCTGCGAGATATAAAGATCCTTGGCTGCGGCTGTGATGTTTTCCGTCCGCGCAACGGCGCAGAAGTATTTGAGCTGTGTCAGTTCCATCGCTGTGTACTCCATTTCCGCCAGATTTCCGGCTTTTTCATCATACCATAGCTTTAAAGCAATGGCAATAATTAAATTTCTGTATTTTTCAACCAACACCGTGGATGTTACTATACTTATATTCGAGGAAAGGGCCTTACTGCGTCATTATGAACAAAACCGCGCTGAAACTCATAAGCATCCTCTTTTGCATTGCATTGCTTTCCCCTGTCGCATACGCCATCGAGGACAGCGCTGTTGCAGGAACCGGCTCTGATGCAGTCTACGGTACGGAAACGATCAACTACCTCTCCACCGAGGTCAGCATCGGCAGCCTTGCCGCAGACGCCGCGAAGTACGCCTCCGGCGCAGACCTCGCAATCATCAACAGCGGCGACCTCAACGCGAACCTTCTCGGCGGCGAAATCACCTATGCCGACTGTGTGGGCGTATTTGCAGAAGACCGCGAGCTGGCCGTGACCACGATCACACCGAAGCAGCTCAAAGCGCTGCTGGAAATCGCCGTCGGCCGCATCATTATGAACGAGGAGCAGATGACCGACCGCGAAGCATCCGCCTGGGGCGGCTTCCCGCAGATCGCCGGCTTCACATTTCAGTACGATGTCGGTCAGCTTGTCGGAAACCGTGTCCGCTGGATCAAAATCGACGACGAGGAACTGATCCTCACAGACGATGAAACCGTCTACACGCTCTGCGCAAGTTCTTATATGCTCTCCGGCGGCTGGGAAGACTTTGAAGACCTCGGCGGCGGCGAGCCCATTGACATTACATTATCCGAAGCGCTCTTTTCCTATATCCAAAGCGAGGGCACCGTTACCCCGCCCGGAACCATTGAGCGCATCTATACCGCAGGCAGCAAGGACTACGGCATTTTTGACAGTCTGGGAATCTCCCCGCTGTTCCTTCTGCTCGCCTGTATTCTCTACGGCACCGTTCGTACATGGAAATTCAAGCCCTACTACGATTTCGAGCGGTAACCCCTGCATGGCGCAGGATTCAACTTTGGCATCGGTATTCGGCGTAGCAAGGACGTCGGATATTATGCAGATATAAAAAAGGAAAATCTGAAAGGAGAAACACAATGAAAAAAGCAATTGCTATGCTGCTGGCTCTGGCCATGCTATTCGCTCTGGTTGCTTGCGGTGGCTCTGACTCCGACACTACCACCGACACCACCACGAACACTACGACCGATACCACCAGCACGACCACTGACGATGTCGTTACCGAAACCACCGGTTCCACTGCTTCCACTGTCGTTGCCGGCGAGCCGGTCGACCGTGACTACGAGTATGGCTCCCTGATCATCGGCTCCACCGAGTCCGACGGTAACTTCGACCGCGTTGGTACTCACGGTTCCGGTACCCTGATTAACTGCAATCAGGTTTGGGACGGCCTCTTCATCATCAACCCGTCTACCATGGAGGTTGAGGGTCTGATGGCGAAGGAGTACGAGTGGGTCGACAGCACCAGCCTCCGCATCGTTCTGCACGACAACATCGTCTCCGAGAGCGGCGAGCAGATCACCGCTGAGGACGTTCTGTGGTCCTTCGAGCGCCACATCCTCGAGGGTTCCCGCCGCAGCTCCTACTACGCTGCCTACGACTTCGAGAAGTCCTGGGCTGAGCTGTCCGACGGCCAGGCTCTTGAGTTCGTTCTGTACTACGCTTACGAGTACGGCCCGGGCCTGTCCTACCTCATCGACCCGGTCTACCCGATGGATTGGGGCACTGAAGGCGCCGGCGCTGAAGACGCCACCTGGTGGGATGCTCCGGACTCCACCGGTCCGTACACCGTTGTCGAGCACGTTGACAGCTCTTACTGCACCTATGTGCTGCGCGACAACTACTACCTCGACACCACCAGCATGCCGACCGCTCTCACTATGAGATTCTATACCGAGCAGACTGCTCTGTACACTGACTATGCCAACGGCACCCTCGACGCTGCGTTCGGCCTTGCTTCCGTCGACGTTGAGAACCTGATGAATGGTCAGCTTGACAACACCACCTACTGCATCGCCCCGAAGAACGACGTTTACGCGCTCTGCCTGCCGCCGTACGCTGAGTACTGGCAGGATATCAACGTCCGTCTCGCCGTTGCTCATGCTCTTGACCTCGAGGGCATCACCGCTGCTGCGTTCGGCGTCCTCGGCAACCCGGCAACTTCTTGCCTCCCGGCCGGCGTCAACTACTACACCAATGTTGGTGCTTACGAGTACAATGTTGAGCTCGCCAAGGAGTACCTTGCCAAGTCCAACTACCCGGACGGCTTCACTCTGCAGACCTGGGTCACCAATGACACCGCCACCGTCGCTATCACCACCACCATCCAGGCTTACCTGTCTCAGATCGGCATCGACCTCCAGTTCGAGGCTGCTTCTGTCCCGGTCACCGTCGGTGAGTACTACGTCACCGGTATCGCCCCGCTGGTCGTGAAGAACTGCATGGAAGGCTCCCCGACCCTCGATCCGGACCAGATCACCGATACCATCGGCTACAAGTCCACCAACATCGCTGCTGTCGTCAGCACCGATCCGGACGATGAGTTCAACACCGCCCTCTACGGCGCTCTGAACGTTGTCGACAAGGACGCTCGTGCTGCTCTGTACGCCGATGTCCAGCAGTACATCCACGACACCTGCTGGCAGATCCCGCTCGTCGAGGCGTTCGTTGGCTACTGCTACCGTAACGACTACGTCACTTCTCTCGAAGTCGTTGCCCCGACCACCCCGAACCTCCGCTGGGCTACCCTCGTTGACGAGGCTACCTACAACGGCGAGGCCTAATCTGCAATATCCCTTAGCAGCCTAGTGAATCACAGACCGGTCGGCCCGGCTCCCATAAGCCGGGCCGACCGGTTTTCGGCAATTTGGAGGTGCATACCTTGCTGAAATTTATTGTAAACCGTCTTTTGTGGATGATCCCTGTCATGCTGGGTGTTGTGTTCCTGGTCTTCACCATCAACTACTTCACCCCCGGTGACCCGGTCGTCTCCCTGCTTGGCTCGAACTACACGCAGGAGCAGTATGATGCAAAAGAGGCCGAGCTTGGCCTTGACAAGCCGTTCTTTACCCAGTTTGTCAACTATATCATCGATGTTCTCCACGGCGACTTTGGCACATCCTACGCCTCGAAGCGTCCCGTTGCCACAGAGATGTCCGAGCGTTTCCCGACGACCCTCAAACTTGGCCTGATGGGCGTCTGCGTTACTCTGATCCTGGGTATTCCACTCGGTATTTTGAGTGCAACCCACCATCAGAAACCGCTTGATTATTGCATCACCGCCGGCGCGATCGTCCTCGCAGCAATCCCGGGCTTCTGGTTCGCGCTGATGGGCATGGTCCTGTTCTGCTTCAAGCTGCAGTGGCTGCCCGCATCCGGTCTGGACACATGGAAGCATTATATTCTTCCTGTTGCCTGTCTGGGCCTGTCCCCGGTCGCTTCCGTTGTCCGTATGACCCGTTCTTCCATGCTCGAGGTCATTCGTCAGGACTACATTCGCACCGCGCGTGCGAAGGGCCTGTCTGAGGGTGTTGTTATCCGCAAACATGCTCTGAAAAATGCGCTCATTCCGGTCATCACCGTCGTCGGTCTGCAGCTCAGCCTGATTATGGGCGGCTCCATCCTGATCGAGTCCATCTTCTCGATCCCGGGCATCGGCGCATGGATGAACTCGGCCATCACTACCAAGAATTATCCCGTTATTGAGAGCGGTGTTCTTCTCATCTCCCTGACCGTCAGCCTGATGAACCTGCTTGTCGACATTGCCTATGCAGTTGTTGACCCGCGCATCAAGGTTCAGTTCGCCGGTGGCCGCAAGACCAAGAAGAAAAAGAAGTCCAACGATAACGCGAATACCGAAGGAGGTGCTCTCAGTGGCGCAAACGCTTAAAAAGAAAAAAGTCGAGGCCGAACACCTCGATGACAAGACCGCTAAGAAGCACAGCCAGTGGCTCGACGTCTGGAAGAGACTTTGCAAGAACAAGCTTGCAATGTTTGGTCTGGGTGTCATCGTCTTCCTGATCCTCATCGCAGTCTTTGCCGATGTGATCGCTCCGTGTGATCCGTATCTGATCAACCCGGCGAACGCTCTGAAAGGTTCCTCTGCCGAGCATCTTCTCGGCACCGATAACCTCGGCCGTGACATTCTCAGCCGTCTGATCTACGGCGGCCGCACTTCCCTGCTCGTCGCCATCATCGCGCTGGCGATCTCCACCACCATCGGCGCCGTCATCGGCGGCGTCGCCGGCTACCTCGGCGGCTGGTGGGACACCATCCTGATGCGCATGCTCGACATCCTCATGGCGATTCCGCAGATCCTTCTCGCGGTCTCCATCTCTTCGATGCTCGGCCGCGGTACCTTCAACACCGCGCTGGCCATCTCGATCTCGGGCGTTCCGGGCGCTGCGCGTATCATTCGCTCGTCCATCATGACCGTCCGTGACCAGGAATTCGTCGAAGCAGCCGTTGCAACCGGTTCGAGCAGCCTTCGTGCGCTGTTTGTCCACGTGTTCCCGAACTGCCTTGCTCCGCTGATCGTCGATACCTCCATGCGTATCGGCGGCTCCATCACCGCGATTTCCGGCCTCGCCTTCATCGGCCTCGGCGTCAAGCCGCCTACGGCTGAGTGGGGCTCCATCATGACCGACGGCCGTACTTACATCCGTGAATTCTGGCAGCTGGCCACCTATCCGGGCGTCTGCATCATGATCACGCTGTTCGGCTTTAACGTCTTTGGCGACGGTCTCCGCGATGCGATGGATCCGAAGCTGAAGAAGTAAGGAGGTGCAGGTATGAGCGAAAAACTGATTGAAATTAAGAATCTCACGATTCACTATGTCACGTCTGAGGAGACCTGCAAGGCGGTCAACGACGTTTCTCTCACCATTTCCAAGGGCGAGACTCTCGGCCTGGTCGGTGAGACCGGCGCCGGCAAGACCACCACGGCGCTTTCTCTCCTCAACCTGATCCCGAATCCGCCCGGAAAAGTCATTTCCGGCGAGATTCTCTACGACGGTAAGGACATCCTCACCATGTCGGACAAAGAGCTGCATGAGCTCCGCGGCAACGTCATCTCGATGATCTTCCAGGATCCGATGACCGCGCTCAACCCGATTCTTCGCGTTGTCGACCAGATCGCGGAAGTTATTCAGCTCCACCAGAAGTGCTCGGGCGCCGAAGCCGTTCGCAAGGCGAACGATATGCTCGAGATGGTCGGTATCCCGGCCTCCCGCGGCAGTGCGTACCCGTTCCAGTTCTCCGGCGGCATGAAGCAGCGCGTCGT
>CAZUKJ010000053.1:0-8818 GCA_964620855.1 uncultured Oscillospiraceae bacterium | reverse complement strand
CACGATCTCTGCGCCGTTCGACGGTGTTGCTGCTCGGACATCTGCCACAAAGTCCGAAATGGTAACATCCGGTTCATGGCCAACCGCTGAAACGACAGGAATTTCCGAATCAAAAATTGTGCGGGCAACACGCTCATCATTGAACGCCCACAGATCCTCCATGGAACCGCCGCCGCGTCCTGTAATGATAACATCCGCAAGGCGGTGGCGGTTGGCGTATCGGATCGCGCCTGCAATCTCTGCAGGCGCCTCCTCACCCTGCACCCGCACCGGGAGAATCATAACCTTCGACAGTGGATAGCGCTTGTTCAGAATTCTCAGCATATCGCGCACTGCTGCGCCGGCCGAGGAGGTGACAATCGCAATTCGGTGGGGAAACTTCGGAAGCGCCTGTTTGTGCACAGGATCAAACAGACCTTCCTGATACAGCTTCTGCTTCAGCTGCTCAAATGCAACATGCAGATCACCGACGCCGTCCGGCGTCAGGCTGCTGCAGTAGAGCTGATACTGACCATCTCGGGGAAATACCGTAATCCGCCCGGTCGCAAGCACCTTCATACCATTTTCCGGGCGGAATCGGATTCGCTGCGCACTGGAACGAAACATCACGCAGCGAATAGAGCCATCCGTGTCTTTCATCGAAAAATAATGGTGTCCGGACGGATAGACCTTATAGTTGCTCAGCTCGCCGCGTACACAAATATGCCCGAGCAACGGATCACCGTCGAGCATGGTTTTAATATATTCATTGATCTGACTGACTTCCAGAATATTCTGCTGCATTATCTGCCCTCCTGCAGATTGCCAAGCACCGCAATTCCCATCGCATTATCAGTGGAATACTGCGGTGCGCCAAACACTGCATCCAACGAAGCCATAAAACTGCGGAGCATGGAATTTGAGGCAACTCCGCCGGAAAAAACCACAGGAAGCCCCGGATAACACTGCAGCGCCTGTTCCGTTGCCTTTTTGACTGCTTTGCAGATGGTTTTCAGCGCCGAATTGGCCACCTCGGCCTTGGAAGCACCGGAGGCATAGAGTTTTTCGAGTTGATTTTGTGTCCCGGAAAACGAGAACATGCCCTGCTCCACTTTCACATGGAACGACGCAGCCTCGGCCTCCTTCGAAAGCGTATCGAGCGCCTTCCCCGCCGGGAATTGCAGCGAGAGCAATTTCCCTGTCCGGTCGATCAGCTGGCCTGCGGAAAGATCGCGCGTGCCGCCGATCAATTGACACGAGAGCAGGCCTTCTTCCGGGCTGACCAGCAGCAGCTCCGTTGTTCCTCCTGACAAATGCCATGACAAAAACGGCTGATCAAGCAGTTCCATTCTGTCTGCCGACCAGAGGACTGCTGCGATATGTCCCTGCTGATGAGAAAACGAATAAAACGGGACGCGAAGCAAATTCGCCATCGACTGCGCAAAGGAAGCTCCTGCCATAAAACACGGCATGTAGGAGCCTTCCACTGCGCGCGGACGAGTGCTCGCTGCAATCGATGTGATCTGTCCGGCAGTCTCCTGCGCCAATCGCCGGGTCAATTCCGGCAGCCACTTCACATGTGCAAACAGTGCATCAGACTGCCGTAAGCCAAGCTGCCCCGGCTGCACATCGAGCAGCCGGGACATGTTCTGTGCCTCCTGCGCGCCAAATATGGCGCAGGAGGTCGTATAATTGCTGGTATCAAATGCAAGACAACTCATTGCTCGGCCTGTTCCGCGGATTCCGCTGCAGCTTCCTCAGCCTCTTCGTTCTGCGGCGCGGGAGTCTGCTCACGACGCGAGAACGAGCCGAGGATACCGTTGATAAAACCGATCGTGTTCTCGTCTTCATATTTCTTTGCCAGATTGATTGCCTCGTTGATCGCAACGCCGGTCGGGACATCGTCCACATACAACGACTCGTACATTGCAACGCGCATAATGCATTTGGCAAGGCGGGAAATGCGCGAAAGGTTCCAGCCAACGGAATAGGTCTCGATGCAGCCGTCAAGTTCACCGAGCTTCTCGGTCACACCGTAGACCACATTATGAATGTAGTCGAGCTGTTTCTGGTTCGGGCGCTCGGCGTACACTGCCGTCTCCTCTGCCAGGCAAGCATAATATTCTTTTTCAAACCGTTCGCCGATCAGTTCTTTCGGTGGCTGACCGGAATAATCCATTGCAAAAATCAGATGTACCGCAATCTCTCTTGCATTGGAACGTGTCATAATGATCCCCTCAGCTTTCTCATCATATCTTTTGTAATCAGGGTGATTCAAGTAAAAAAGAAACCCTTTGTGAAATGCAAAGGGTCTCTCTTTTTGGTCTTATTTCGCAAGAGAAACGCCGCAGACATTGACATTGACAGTCTTCACCGAAACACCGGTCATGCCCTCGACGGTTGCCGAGACTTTCTCCTGCACGGCCTCGGCAGTTTCGATCACCGGAGAGCCGTAGGACAGGACGATGGAGCAGTCAATGCAGATCGCGTCCTCATTCATGCTGATGCGGATGCCTTTCGTCAGGCCTTTTTTGGCAACGGCCTCAACCTGCGATGTATTCATGCCGCCGGTCAGACCACAGACGCCTTCCACGTCAAGGATTGCAAGCGCGGCAATCGAGGCAACAACATCCTCGGAAATATGGACAGTGCCATTTTCCTGCACTTTGGAAATATATTCTTTGCTGTCACTCATAGGAGTTCCTCCTTTACCTTTGTGTTATTGTATCACATTCCCGGAAAAAAACAACATCATTTTACTTCGATGATGTTGATATCCGCAACGGAATAATCTGACTGACTCACTACGATGTCTGTGATTTGAGCAACCTCCTCTGCCTGAAGCCCTTCCTCCGGCGCTGCAACGGCAATCGAAATTCCGGAATCCGTCATGTACGCAACACAGTCGGCATACCCTTTCGCGATCACAAGACTCTCAATCTGCGCCTCAGCCAGTGCAGTCGCCACCACATCTTCAAGCGCTTCCGAAGCATTCGACACAGCAGAACTGTCCTCTGTCTCATATGCCATGACTTCCTGCAGCATTGTCACCGCATTGTCACGCGACTGCTGACGGCTGAGACGAACCTGTGCAAAATACTCGTCTGCCGATGTTGTTTCGCTCAACCCTTCATAGGCAGCGGCGAGGAGCGCCTCATCTGTTTCACCGCTGACCAGAGTCGATTCTCCCATCAGCAAATCGCTGTCAAGCGTCTGTGTCAGATCCACCGAAGAATCCGGCTGATTGTACGACCAATTAAGATAGATGCCTGCACAGACAAACAACAGCACCGTTGCTATCACTGCATTACGTTTCCAGATTTTCATAATTGTTCCTCCCTGTTTATGAATTCATTTTTACAACAGAAATTCGATCCGAGCTGAGTCCTGTCAGCGCGGCGACAGCGTTGATGATCTCTAACCTGACCACTGCAGAGTCGGCACCTTCGCAGACGACCAACGCGCCCAGACAGGTTGGACTTCGATTTTGTACTACAAGCGCCTCATAATGTGACGAGCCGGTCTGAACGATTACCGTGCTGCTGTCTGATGTTGAAGCTCCATCGGACTCAGAAATTGCTTCATCCGTCTGATATATCACCTCCCCATCATCCTTCCAGCTGAGAACCAGAGTTGTTTCCCCAGCACCTTCGATTCGTGCCAGCGCGGCCTCCAGTGCAGATTCCAGTGACTCTTCACCTGACTGCTCCGGCACATTCGACACCGGCTGCGCTTTCGTGTCCTGTGACGACGGCCAGAGCAGCAGTATCACTCCGACCAACGACAGCAATATCACATACTTGTATTTTCCGAGCTTACTGCAAAACGCTTTCCATTCCGGCAACCTGAGTTTCTTATGCACCCTATCCCCACTCCTGAGCCGCCGCAGGCACGGCCAATTGATCTTCCATGAATTGAGCCAGACTTTCCCGCTGCTGTTTTGTGACTGTACCGGTCAGGCGGACGGCCGACGGGTAAGGATACTCTGCGTCTGTGCTCACTGTGACTTCCACATCCAGATTCAGTCCCATGGAAGCAGCTTTGTCCAAGATATATGATTCTGTCTGTTGTTTTATGAGCTTGCAGGTAACATCGAGACTATGTACTTCTATTTGTGCCTCCTGCTGCACTTGCTGCATCATCATCCGGCTGATTGATTGTGCAAGATCCGACCAGCTGACCTCATAAAGCGGATTGATACAAACCAGAATCAAAAACAGGCCGGAAACCAAGGTTGCAGTCCGTTTTAACAAGCCGCCCGGAATTACTGCAAGCAAAATAGACGTAAGAAGCGCCGCGGCAACGACGCTGAGCAGGTAAGCGCGAATCGATTCTGTCACCCATTCACCACCTTCATCGAACAAACACACGAGATCAACAGCAAAAGAGAATCCGCCCCGGTCATTGCCAGAAGAAATCCGAGTGCGCTTGAAACTGAATCAACCAGATTGACCAGTCTTTTTTCGCCAATGGACGCCGCCAGTGCAGCAACAACCTTAAATATCAAATACTGCACGCCGATCCGCAGAAACGGCCATGCACTGATTCCCAATACCACAAGCATCCCAAAAACACCGACGGAGTTTCGAAGTAAAGACGCACTGACAAGAACGGTTTCCGAAGCATCCGCTATGATCGATCCGACAACCGGTACTGCCCCGGAAAAGGCGAGCTTAGCTGCCCGGATTTTCGCTGCATCGGCCGACCCGGCTATCACGCCCGTCACAGACAGATACGCAGTAAACGCCAGAAGCAGCCATTTCAAACTGTTTGTAATGATCCACTTGACCAGCTCCGCCATTCGCCGCAGTGTCTGATGCCCGACTGCTGTGTCTGCGGCGCAAAGCGCCAGATATGCATAAACCAGCGGAAGGAGCAGCGCCGTCATCAGATTGATCAGCAGATTTGAAAATAGAACGCTGGCCGAATAGATCGCCGTCGACGCTGTTGTGCCGCCCACGGCCATCGTAGCAGCCGCCATGGTGGGCAGCAGGACATTGGCGAAGACTTGAACCTGATCCATAGTTTCCCGACCAAGCTCAATGAGTGAATTCAGGCTGCCGGCGCAGGCTGCCGTAATGGCAAGGACGCCTGCTATGGTCACTGCATTTGACGGCATTGAAAGTGTAAACTGATCCACAACTGAACACAAAAGCATGATTGCAAGCACCACAGCGCCGCACCGCACGGCACTTTTCACCGCGCTGCCGCTGCGCTCTGAAAGCGAAGTCAAAATTTCACTGACACCATCGGCAAGGCTGTCCGAATCTGTTGGCGTCCAGCCGTCGAAAAGATCAAGCACCTCATCCGGAACTGCATCAAGCAGCTCCCCGGTGTCATATAATTCCGAATCCTGAGCTGCCGCAGGCGTTGCCATAAAAATAACCAATATTACAGCAGGCAGTATCCGACGCATCTCATCCCTCCAACAATCCGGAGATCAATTCCAGCACTGCTTCCATCAGTGGCAAGGCACAGTACAGCGCTGCTGCGGTGCCGCACAACTGTACCAGCCGCGCCAGAGAACTCTCCGAAGCATCGGTACATACGGACGACGCAATTTCCGTAATCAAACCAATCGCAACCGTTTTCAGCAGAGGCGTCAGCAGTGCACCGGAAACACCTGCAATTTCCCGCAGCTGTTCTGCAAAGGAGATCAGCGGATGGATCAGAGAAAGCAAAAACGCGCCGAGCAAACAGATACAGGCAATCGACAGCGCCAGGGCCAACGCACCGTTGTGCTTTTTGATCACGGTAATCAAAAGCGCGCCGACAATCCCCGCTGTGGCGGCGCGGATCAGCGTGTCCATCTAAAAATGAAACAGCGTCTTGACCATCTCAAACAACGAAGCAATCTCCTGCACCACGATCATCAGCACGACAACAAGCCCCGCCAGCGTTGTCATGGTGGCCATTTCCTCACGGCCCGATTTGGAGAGCACCTGGTTGAGAATAGAAACGATGATCCCGACTGCTGCAATCTTGAAGATCAGATCGATATCCATGCTTCACCGCCTATAGTAACAAAATAATCAGCACAAACCCCGCGCTGACGCCAAGCGCACAATAACTCCTGCATCGGCCCGGCTGCTCTCTCTCGATTTGCCTAAGAAGCTCTGATAATTGCGTCTGTGCCAGTCCAATCGCCTGCAGCTGCCCTTCTACATCACTTTGTCCGAGACTGGCAAACAAAGTATCCATCAGATGCATCGCCTCTGCCGGAAGAACTGTGTTCAGATCCGCTTGTATGATGGCCTGCAGCGGCGTGCACGACAGGTCGCGTTCCATACATCGTCCCGCCCGAGCCAGAGCCATACCCAAATCCGATTGACCTGCGCTGCCGCAGTCTATCAGCAGCTGTGCCAGAGGTTTTTTACAAAATCGGATCTGAGAATACCACAGATTCAGAAAACTCTGCAGGCGTTTGAGTTCAGAAAGCGTTTTTCGAAGCTGTGATGATTTTGCAATCCCACAAAATGCTGCACATGATGCCAGAAGCAGTACGCCAACTGTTCTAATCATTCCGATTCAACCTTTCGATTCGCAATGTTCGGTCCTTCTGCAGCACAATTAACCAGGAAAACATGGTTTGCTCGATCAGCGTCCGATAGACCGGCCTGCTGAACAAGTCATCACGCGAAAATGCATGCGCCGTTGCCGCCAGATACACACCGCAATATCCGGCGCGCTGCATTGCCGCCAGATCGCGTTCTTCACTGATCTCATCGAATGCAAGAACTTGTGGATTCATTGAGCGCAAAAGCCGCATCATACCGCTTGATTTTTCTCCACCCGTCATAACATCCGTCAGGCGTCCGACGTTGAACTGCGGAATGCCGCCGGATGAAGCGGCCACCTCACCGCGTTCATCTGCGAGACCGACCCGGATTCCCATCCGGTCGGAGAGCTGACGAATCAAATCCCGGAGCAGCGTGGTTTTACCGCTTCCCGGCGGACCAATGATCAAAACGCTTCCCATCTCTGCCCGGAGCGTATCCATCACCGGAGACGCAATCCCCTCTACGCATCTGGCCACACGGATGTTGAGCGATGAAAACTCGCGAATCGTTCCAACTGCTCCAGAGTCCGGCACAATCGTCCCGCAGATTCCAATTCGATGCCCGCCGGACAATGTCAGATACCCTTGCGAAATTGGCTCGGATGCAGCATAAATCGATTGCCCGCAAGCGCAGGATACGACCGTCTTCAAGCTTTCTGCTGAAACCGGAACCGGATTGCCGCGCACCGAAAGTGTCCATTCGCGGCCATCCATCCGGGCCGCCAGGTTCTGACCGGCTCGCATCCTGATTTCCTCAAGCGCCGATAATTGCATCTCCGAGAGACTTTGAACTGCTGTGCGATATGATTCCGGCAGGATGGCCAGAATTGGTTTCAAATCAAATTGCATGTCCTTCACTCCGATACAGCATATGGCATGATGATGACAGATATGACAAGCCGCCTTCAAGGTGAATTGTCCCGCAGAGTAAGATGGTGTGGTCTGGGATATTCACGTTTCATCAGCCACCTGCAGGCGAAAAACATAGAAATCTGTTTGCTTGCTGCATAATTAAAAGGGAGTGCTGCATTTTGCAGCACTCCCTCCTGGACTATGATTCAATTCGGGGCTTAGCCCTTTAAAAATTCTTCCAGACGATCGCAGCCTTTTTTGATATTTTCCATGGAAGTGGCATAGCTCCAGCGGACAAAGTTCGGCGCATAAAATCCGGAGCCCGGAACACAGGCAACCATGCCTTTGTGGAGCAGCAGGTCTGCAAATACATCGCCATCCGTAATGACCGTACCATGCAGCTGTTTTCCGATCAGTTTGGAAATGTTGATCATCACATAAAAAGCCCCCTGCGGCTTCAGGCAGGAAACACCCTTCATGGCATTGATCCGTTCGACGAGATAATTACGGCGGCGCTCAAATGCACGACGCATTTTCTCGACCTCGTCCTGCGGGCCGATCAGCGCTTCGACAGACGCCCACTGAGAAATCGAAGAGGCATTGCCGGTAGAATGGCTGCTGAAGCGGCTCAGCACGTCGATAATTTCCGCGTCGGCAAGCGCATAGCCAATTCGCCAACCGGTCATCGAGTACGATTTGGAAACGCCGTTGACAAGAATCGTGTGTGCTTTGACCTCGTCGCCAAGTGAGGCAAAAGAAACGAACTCATTGTTATCATAGATAAGTGAATAGTAGATTTCATCAGAAATCGCGTAGATATCGTGCTTCACAACCACATCTGCCAGAGCACGAAGCTCGCTTTCAGTATAGAGCATACCGGTCGGATTCGAAGGATTATTCAGAATAATACACTTGGTCTTGTCTGTTACAGCTTTTTCAAACTTCTCAACAGAGAGCTTAAAATCTTCCTCTTCCGTTGTTTCCACCACGACAGGCACACCACCGGCCAGACGAATCATCTCAATGTAGCTGACCCAAAACGGAGACGGCAGGATGACCTCATCACCGGGATTGAGCAGCGCGCAAAGAATCAGATACAGAATATGCTTTGCACCGGACGAAGTAAACACATTTTCCGGCTCATAGTCAACACCAAGGTCTTCTTTCATGCGCAGGCAAATTGCCTGCTTCAGTTCCATCGTGCCCGACGACGGAGTGTATTTGGTTTTATTGTCCTGCATGGCGCGAATCGCAGCCTGCACAATATTGTCCGGCGTCGGAAAATCCGGCTCACCGGCGCCAAAGCCAACGATATCATAGCCGTCGGCTCTCATCTGTTTTGCAAGTGCGTCAATTGCAAGCGTACTCGACGGTTTCACTTTCGACGCCACAGCAGATAACGGTTTCATTGAATCATACCTTTCCCAT
>CAZUKJ010000052.1:0-8860 GCA_964620855.1 uncultured Oscillospiraceae bacterium | reverse complement strand
ATCGCTTCAAAGTTCTTGCCGCCGTCTTTAAGCTGAAAGCCAAACGAATGCATGATCTCGCCGAATTCGGCATCGGACGAGGGAACGTCCGGATCGAGCTTGATAACATAAGAATGGTATTCCTTGGCCAGCGCCTTCAAGCCGCTGAGCAGCTCGGCGATGGTCTCGCGGTCGTGCAGATCGCAGACCGGAGCGCGGCAGCCGTACATCAGAGTAAACGGCGTGCCCGGCACCTTGCGGATGAGCACCGCCATCGAACCGCGGATCTTGCCATCGTCCCCGCGGACGACGACCGCCTCCCATTTCCAGCTCGGCTTCTGCTTTGCCCACAGCACGCTCTGGGCAAAGTGGCCCTCCGGATGGCTCTGGACAAACGCTTCATATTCGGCAATCGTTGCCTGCGTAATTCTCTCAAACATGCACACTTCTCCGATTCTAAATTTAATAATAATTCCCTTGCAGTTTAGCATATCCGGTTTCGTTTTGCAATGCGCCGGACACAATATCTGGCGTCATTCTGGAAATAAATTACAATTTCTTGTAGGAATGCGCCTGTTTTCGCGCGGTTTCGCGCCGCTCTGCCGCTACAATCGTGACTGGGAGGGCGAAGAAGATGCCGAAAAACAGGAACAAAAGCTATATGGAGACCGGCCGCGTGTGCTATCTGCCGGTCGAGAGTATCCGGCCGAACCCGACGCAGCCGCGGCGCATTTTTGACCAGGCGGAGCTGCGCGAGCTGGCCGACAGTATCAAGCAGTACGGGGTGATCCAGCCGCTTTCGGTGCGCAGGCGCGCTGACGGGTATGAGCTCGTCGCAGGGGAGCGCCGCCTGCGCGCTTCGAAGTTGGCAGGACTTTCGGAAGTGCCGTGCATTCTGCTGGCCGTTGACGAGGAACAGTCCGGTCTGATCGCACTGGTGGAAAATCTGCAGCGGCGCGATCTGGATTTCATTGAGGAAGCCGAGGGGCTTGCGCGGCTGATGCGCCTTTACGGGCTTTCACAGGAACAGGCAGCCTCGCGCGTGGGCAAGAGCCAGTCGGCCGTGGCGAACAAGCTGCGGCTGCTGCGTCACTCACCTGCCGTTCTGGCCATGATCCGTGAAAACGGCCTGTCCGAGCGCCACGCAAGAGCGCTTTTGCGGCTGCCGGGCGAGCAGCAGCGGCTTGACGCGCTGGCCGTGATCGTCGCGCGGGAGATGAACGTCGCGCGCACGGAGCAGTACATAGAATCGCTGCTGACAGAAAAGCCGCAGGCGCCGCGGAAGAGCATGCCCGGCTTCCGGCTCAAGGACGTGCGGCTCTTTCTGAACGCGGTCGACCACAATCTCACGCTCATCCGCGACGCGGGGATCGCCGCCGAATGCGGCCGGCAGGAGGACGAGCACGAGATCGTGCTCACCATCCGCATCCCCAAAACGGCAGACGAGCCGGTGCGGGCGTAAAAATTAATCCCGTCGGGCAATTCCGACAGACTTCGCCGGGCAGCTGCGCTATGATAACGGCACAGCTTTCCAATGCGAGCACACTTCATATCCCGGCGCGCAGACCGCGCCAATCCCACAACCTGTGCTTTGTCCGCTGCCCACTTCGGCAGCGGACACTTTTTTTGCTTGACTTTTTCCACAAACTCAGTATAATTGCACCGAAATTAAAAGTAACATATTTTAGATTTTTGTACCGAAAGGAGTCAGCCTATGAAACCGATCATTCTGACCGATTCCGCCTCCGACATCATCGCCGGCAGCATAGACGGCATTCATGTTCTGCCGCTGAAGATCTTTTTCGGCGACGAGGAATACCTCGATACTGTCACGCTCTCGCACGAGGAATTCTACAAGAAGCTCATCGAATCGAGCACGCTTCCCACCACGAGCCAGCTCCCGCCGTACGAATTTGAAAAGGCCTTTGCCGAGCTGACGAAGGACGGCCGGCAGGTCGTGGTCATCACGCTCTCACAGAAGCTCTCCGGCACGTATCAGAGCGCCGCGATCGCCGCGCAGGGGTATGAGGGCAAGGTCTTTCTGGTCGACAGCGAAAGCGTCGCCATCGGCCAGCGCGCGCTCATCGAGTATGCGCAGAGCCTGATCGCGCTCGGCATGGAAGCCGCAGACGTCGCGGCCGAGCTTGAGCGCGTAAAGAAGCGCATCTGCGTGATCGCGTTGCTCGACACGCTCGAGTATCTGAAGGCAGGCGGCCGCATCTCGCCGACCGTCGCCTTTGCGGGCGGCCTTCTGAACATCAAGCCGGTCGTTGCGATCGTCAACGGCGAGGTCGCCATGCTCGGAAAGGCGCGCGGCTCGAAAAACGGCAGCAACCTGCTGCGCGAGCTGATCGCGGCACGCGGCGGCGTTGACTTCACCTTCCCCTACCGGCTCGGCTACACAGGCCTGAGCGACCAGCTGCTGCAAAAGTACATCGAAGACAGCGCCGACCTCTGGAAAGGCAGCACGGACTCGCTGCCGATCAACACCATCGGCGGCACGATCGGCACGCACGTCGGCCCCGGCGCGATCGCCGTGGCATTCTTCGCCAACGAAACCAACTGAAAAAAACGGGAGCGCCTCGGCGCTCCCGTTAAACTTTATTCTTCCGCCGGTTCTTCCGGTGCATCCTGACCAAGCAGCTGCCACGCATTCGTGAGCAGCCACAGTGCCAGTCCGGAAAAGACGAGCATATTGCTCACGCCGCCGTCGGCGATCGACACGCTGCAGAACTGGGCGCCGACCAGGCTCCAGAACGTCGTCCGCGCGCGGCGGCCGCGGTCAAAGCAGAAGCCCGCCAGATGGTACAGCGCAGTCATGGCAAAGAGCATGGCGAACATCTCGAAGCAGTAGTCGAGAATGATCGGATCGGTGCTCCAGTTGTTCTTAAAATCGAGCACGAGCCGCACCGCGGCAAAGAAGAACGGAATCAGATACAGCGCCGTCATCGACTTTGCGCCCTTGTACTTGCCGTAGGCCGCCATGAAAATGCACAGCGCGGCGAACACGCCGAGAAAGCCCGGCAAAAGCTCGAGGATCGAGGCGCCCAGCGGCATCACCTGCCAGACAGAGCCGGCAGAGCCGATCAGGATCGCCGCGGCGCTAACGGCCGACAGGCCGAAGCAGATCGCACACGGCGGGAAGTTTTCCGAAAACACGTTGCGGTCGGGCAGCGATTTGCAGCCGAGCAGCAGGACAAGTGCGCCCAGCAGGCACACGGCGATCAGCGCGATCGTCAGAACGCTGCCGGCGATCGGCAATCCCGCTTCATCAAAGGCATATTGCAGCTGAAGATTCCGCATGGTAAAGCCCAGCGCGGAAAACACCAGCGCGCAGACAAACAGGGGCATTCTCCCGTTTTGCAGTTTCAAGGTCATCCATCCTTTGTGCGGCAAAGCCGCCCGAAAATCATCCTTTATTATAGCATATCCGCCGCAGAAAGGAAGCGCAACTTTCCGCGAAATATGGAAACAACCGCCAGGCTCCGACATTTTGCACAGTTTTTGGCCCGCCATTGGTCAAAACGCACTTGTCATACCGCACGCGACCATGCTATAATAGTTTGGCTAAAAAGGAATCCGCACCTCTCAGGCCGTCCGCGCCACGACCCATACCGGCCGCCGACGGCTTCAGGAGCGATTTGAAAAGGAGTTACAAAAATGGGCAAAGTTTCTCTGACCGTCAACGGAACGCAGATCACGGCCGAAGCCGGTACCTCCGTACTGGACGCTTCCCTGGCCGCGGGCATTTACATCCCGCATCTGTGCTCCCATCCCGACCTTCCGGCGGCCGGCGGCTGCAAACTGTGCGTCGTTGAAATCGATGGCATGGAAAAGCCGGTCTGCTCCTGCACGCAGGAAGTCGAAGAGGGCATGAACGTCCGCACCAAGTCCGCCCAGCTCGACCAGCTCCGCAAGGTCGCGCTCGAGCTGATCATGGCCGGCCACCCGCACGACTGCACCGGCTGTAAGGCATTCGGCGTCTGCGAGCTGCAGGCTATGTGGCAGTACCTCGGCGTTCTGCACACCCGTCTGGCCGACACCTTCGCCGAGAAGAAGACGCTGCGCGTCGGTACCGGCAACACCATCCTCATCCGTGAAAACGAGCGCTGCATCCAGTGCGGCCGCTGCGTCCGCGTCTGCGAGAACGTCCGCGGCGTCGGCGCCATCGACTATTTCAAGAAGGGCTCCGAGACCTATATCGGCACTCCGAACGATCTGCCGCTCAACTCGACCGACTGCCGCTTCTGCTCGGCTTGCGTCGAGGTCTGCCCGACCGGTGCACTGATTGACGTTGAAGGCGTCTTCCGTTCCGACCTTCCGAAGGCGGAGTCCCTCGTCCCGTGCTCTGCCGAATGCCCGGCACATACCGACATCCCCGAGTACATCCGCTTCGTCGGTGAAGGCAACTGCACCGATGCAGTCGCCGTTATCCGCGAGAAGCTTCCGTTCCCGCACGCGCTCGGCTACGTCTGCAACAACCGCTGCGAAAACGGCTGTAAGCGCAACCACCTCAACTCTCCGCTGTCTGTCCGTAACCTCAAGCGCTACGCCGTCGAGCATGATGAGACGCAGGCGTGGAAGGAGCAGTACATCACCTGCGCGCCGGACACCGGCAAGAAGGTTGCCGTCATCGGCGCCGGCGTCTGCGGCCTGACTGCAGCGTACTATCTGCGCAAGAAGGGTCACGATGTTACCGTCTTTGAGATGAAGAAGATCCCGGGCGGCCACATGACCTCCGGTATGCCGGAATACCGTATTCCGACCAAGGATGTTCTTGAGGAAGTCAAGATCATCGAAGAGACCGGCGTCAAGATCGTCTGCGACACCAAGATCGAGAATGCTGCCGAGCTGAAGAAGGACTACGATGCAGTCCTCGTCGCCATCGGCACTTCCGTCGGCAAGAAGCTCGGCTACCTGCCGGGTGCCAACTTCAACAAGGTCTATACCGCGCTGGACATCCTCCAGGCCAACCGTCTGGGTCTGCCGATCGACCTCGGCGACACCGTCAATATCATCGGCGGCGGCAACGTCGCGTTCGACGTCGCCTGCACCCTGATCCGCATGGGCAAGACCGTCAATGTCGTCTGCCTCGAGAAGGACGCCTCCCAGGCGAGCCCGGACGAGCGCGACCCGGCGCTCGAAGAGGGCGTCAACCTCTACGACAGCCACTCCAACGAAGCCATTCTCGGTACGCCTGAGCAGGTCACCGGCCTGCAGGTCCACAAGATCGAGAGCTTCTACTTCCATCCGGAGACCCGTGCGCTCGTCGAGAACCCGATCCCGGATTCCACCTATGTCATCCCGTGCGATTCGATCGTCTTTGCTGCCGGTCAGGTCACCGGCCTGACGGAGGAGTTCGGCCTCGCGCTCAACCGCTTCGGCTACCCGATCGATCCGGCTACCGGCAACAGCGGCTACAAGACCAGCGTCGAGGGCGTCTTCACTGCCGGTGACGTCATCACCGGTACCAGATTCCTTATCGATGCGCTCGCCGGCGGCCGCGAAGTTGCCAAGCTGATGGACCAGTACCTCGGCGGCGACGGCAACATCGAAGAGCGCCTTGTTGAGCGCAACCACAACCCGCACATCGGCGTCATTGAGAACTTCGCCAAACTTGAGCGCGAAGAGATGGCCATCAAGCCGGTTGAAGAGCGCAAGACCAACTTCGATCCGGTCTACGCGGGTCTGAGCTGCGAGCAGGCCGGCTGCGAAGCCGCCCGCTGCCTGCAGTGTGATCTCCGCTGCGACATCACCACCGTCAAGAACTTCAACGCTTACGCGCAGAACTAAGGGAGGCTACGAACATGATTGACAAGAATCTGCTTGCTCAGAGAAAAGCGGCCTGTGAAGACCGTGCCAAGAAGCTCCCCGACCTTTCCGCCGCGCAGAACAAGCCCGAGGGCGCCTGCGCTGTCGACTGGGCGCTGAAGCTCGCCAAGGAATGCCGTGCCGAAGCCTGCGGCAAGTCCGTCCCGTGCCGCGAAGGTCTGTGGCAGCTGGAAGAGCTGCTCGGCTACCTCACCACCGGCAAGGCTGAGGATGAGTCCATCCTCGAATCCATCCGCGACATCTGCGACATGATGATCATCACCGGCTGCGACTTCTCTGCCGGCGTCGCCAAGCTCATCAAGGCATCTATGGACACCTATTCGGATGAGTACGAGGCGCACGTCCGCCGCCGCTGCCCGGCGCTTGTCTGTGCCGCTTACTGCAACCTGTACATCGATCCGGCCGTCTGCAACGGCTGCGGCGAGTGCAAGAAGATCGCCGGCGCTGCCGTTGACGGCGCGGAGGGCATGATTCACATCATCCGCAACGACGCCGAGCTGAAGAACGATGAGTTCATCGGCTGCTGCCCGGTTGCTGCGATCAAGAAGTATGCCGGCCCGGTCAAGCCGCGCGTGCCGGAGACCCCGGTCCCGGTCGGCTCTTTCGGTGCCGACGCTGCCGGTGGCCGCAGAAGCCGCCGCCGCGGTTAATCCCCAACAAAGCAAAGCTGCCGATCGGGTAATCCGATCGGTGGCTTTTTATGTACGCAGGTCTTTTTTTGTGTTACAATAAGGCGATTACTTTCGCAGGAGGCAATATCCATGTATTATCCGATCGATGAAACCTTTCTGATCGACTGTTTTAAAGACATTGTCAATACCCCCAGCCCCGTCGGCTATTATGTCAAGCTCAATCCGGTGCTTGAGCGCTATGCTGCCATGTTCGGCCATACGGTGACATACGACAACAAATCCACTGCCTATATCACGCTCGACGGCGAGGACAACTCCAGGACCGTTCTCATCGGCGCGCACGCCGATACGATCGGCATGGTCGTCCGCCGGATCGAGCCGGACGGTATGATCCGCGTCCGCAACCTCGGCGGCGTCAACTACGCCGCGCTCGAGGGTGAGACGGTGACCATCCACACCCGCGACGGCCGCGAGTACACCGGCCTGATGGCCTGCCAGTCGCACTCCGTGCATGTGTTCTCCGATGCCCGCACGCTCGAACGCAGCGAGAATACCATGGTCATTCTTCTCGATGAGAAGATCACTTCGAAGCAGGATGTCTATGACCTCGGCATCCGCCACGGTGACTTTGTTTCCATCGACCCGCGCTGCCAGGTGACGGAAAACGGCTATGTGAAATCGCACTTCATCGACGACAAGGGCGCCATCGCCTGCGTGTTTACGATGCTCAAATACCTGACCGAGAACCGTCTCAAGCCGAAGTACCGCACCATTCTGGCTTTCCCGTATTCCGAGGAGATCGGCTTCGGCGGCACGTATGTTCCGGCGGACGTGTCGGAGTATGTGGCCGTCGACATCGGCCTGATCGGACCGGACTGCGACGGCGATGAGTACAAAGTGAGCATCTGTGCAAAGGACAATGCCGCGCCGTACGACTACGAGCTGACCACGCGCCTGGTAAACTACGCCGAAAAAGCCGGCTGCGACTACGCGGTTGACATTTTCTTCAACTATGGCACGGACGGCAACGCCGCTGTCCGCGCAGGCAACAACCTGCGTGCCGCCGCATTTGGCATGGCGGTCTACTGCAGCCACGCCTACGAGCGCACCCACATCACCGGACTGAATAACACCACGAATCTGCTTCTGGCCTATGTGCTCGACCTGAAGTGACCGATCAAAGGAAAGGGAGTGTTGCATGATGCAACACTCCCTTTTGGTTGGTGTTTACTGCCCCCGGAACTGGAGCTTGTAGAGCCCGGCATAGATGCCGTCGAGCGACAGCAGCTCGTCGTGCGAGCCAAACTCAGCCACCTCGCCGCCGGAGATGACGGCGATCTTATCGGCGCGTTTGATCGTGGAGAGCCGGTGCGCCACAACGAGCGTCGTGCGGCCGATGCTGAGTTCGTCGAGTGCCTGCTGGATGAGGATCTCTGTTGTATTGTCGAGCGCGCTGGTTGCCTCGTCAAGAATCAGGATCGGCGGGTTCTTCAGAAATACGCGTGCGATGCAAAGGCGCTGCTTCTGGCCGCCCGACAGGCGGACGCCGCGCTCGCCGATGACGGTGTCATAGCCTTCGTCAAGCGACATAATGTAGTCGTGGATGTTTGCGCGCTTCGCCGCTTCGATGACCTCGGCTTCGGTCGCGTCGAGCTTGCCGTAAAGAATGTTGTCGCGGATGGTAGCGTTAAACAGGAACACATCCTGCTGGACGATGCCGATGTTGCGGCGGAGCGAATCCATCGTCAGATCCTGCACGCGGTGGCCGTCGATCCGAAGCTCGCCGCCGTCGACATTGTAAAAGCGCGGAATGAGGTGGCAGATGGTTGTCTTGCCGCCGCCCGACGGGCCGACAAGCGCGAACGTTTCGCCCGGAGCAATGGAGAGGTCAACATGGTTGAGGACGCCGTGGTCTTCCTCATAGCCATAGCTGACATCGCACAGCTCAATGCGGCCATCGAGACGGTCGACCGCAATCGCACCGTCGGTGTCGTGCTCTTCCTCGGCGTCCATGAGCTGCACGAAGCGCTCAAAGCCGGTTGCGCCGCTGATAAACTGCTCCATAAAGCGGATGAGCGTGGAGATCGGGTTGAGGAACATGCTGACCGAGACAACAAAGGCAGAATAGTCGGCAAAGTCGATGCTGCCGCGATACAGGAACACGCCGCCGGCGATCAGAATGACAACATTAAACAGGTCGGTGATGAATGTGGTCGACGACTGGAACTGCCCCATCGCCTTATACATTCCGCGCCGTGCTTCCTTGAATTCGGAGTTGCCGACTTCAAATTTCTCTTTTTCCTTCTCGGCATTGGTAAACGCTTTGGTGACGCGGATGCCGGTGATGCTCGACTCGATCGAAGCGTTGATCTTCGCCGTGGCCTTGCGGCCCTCGAGCGAGGCGCGGCGCATATTCG
>CAZUKJ010000051.1:0-8882 GCA_964620855.1 uncultured Oscillospiraceae bacterium | reverse complement strand
CATCCAGCAGGCCATGGGCATCACCTTCATCTACGTCACCCACGACCAGGAAGAAGCGCTTGCCATGAGCGATACGGTCGTCGTCATGGATCATGGCCGAATTCAGCAGATCGGCACTCCTGAAGACATTTATAACGAGCCGAAAAATGCTTTTGTCGCTGATTTTATCGGCGAATCGAACATTCTCGACGGCATTATGCACGAAGACTATCTGGTCGAATTCTTCGGCCGGAAATTCCGCTGTGTCGACAAGGGCTTTGCGACCAAAGAACCGGTTGACGTTGTCATCCGTCCGGAAGATATCGACATCGTCCCCACAAAGGAAGGCCACCTGACCGGCACAGTCACCAGCATTACCTTCAAGGGTATGCAGTACGATATCATTGTCGACTTCAAGGGCTTCAAGTGGCTGATCCAGACCACAGACTTCCAGCCGGTCGGCTCGACCATCGGCATCCGTCTGAATCCTGAAGATATCCACATCATGCGTAAGAGCCAGTATTCCGGCATGTTCGGTGACTACAGCTCCTACTCCGAAGCCTACGATGAGCTGGACCAGCCCGATGCGGAGGCGGATGAAGCCGATGAAGAATAAACAGGCTTGGCTGACCGGCCCCTATCTTCTGTGGATGGCCGTCTTTACCATCGTACCGCTCGGTATTATCGCGTACTACGCTTTGACCACCCGCACCGGAGAATTTACTCTGAGCAACCTATCGATGATGAGCGCATACCTGCCGATCTTCATCCGCTCTATCTGGCTGTCCGTCATCGCTGCTGCGCTCTGCCTTCTGATCGGCTATCCGGTCGCGTGGTGCATTGCGCAGACCAAACCAATGACCCAGCGCTTTCTGTACATGCTGATTATGCTGCCGATGTGCATGAGCTTTTTGCTCCGTACACTGGCTTGGGTTGGTCTTCTCGAAGACACCGGTATCATCAACACGTTCTTAGGACATCTCGGCATTGGCCCTCTGCCGCTTATTCGTACCGACGCATCGGTCGTTCTCGGCATGGTATACAACTATTTGCCCTATATGATCATGCCGCTGTATACTGTCATCGTCAAGATTGATCACCGTCTGGTTGAGGCCGCGCAGGACCTTGGGTGCAGCGGTCTTCAAGTGTTCACCAAGGTCACGCTGCCGCTGTCGGTTCCCGGTATTGTATCGGGAATCACGATGGTCTTCGTGCCTGCGGTTTCCACCTTCTACATTTCCCAGAAGCTCGGTTCCACCGGCACGACGATGATCGGCGACGTCATCGAAAGCCAGTTTAAATCTGCATACAATCCGAACCTCGGCGCAGCGCTTTCGCTTGTACTGATGGTGCTGATCTTCCTGTGTGTCGGCGTGATGAACCGCTTTGCCGACACGGACGACGAGGGAGGTGTCATCACGGTATGAAACGTGCAAGCCGTATTTACACCTTTGTCATTTACCTGTTCTTGTATGTTCCGATGCTCGTGCTGCTCGTTGCCTCCTTCAACACCGGCAAGTCCGTGTCTCACTTTGAAGGGTTTACGTTTGAGCGCTACGCAGAGCTGTTTCAGGACTCTACGCTGCTTCCCCTGCTCGGCCGTTCTGTGATGCTGGCCCTGTTGTCGAGCCTGATTGCAACTGTGCTCGGCACGGCTGCCGCCATTGGAATTCATTCGATGAAAAGCCGGATGCGCAGCTTTGTCATGTCAATCACCAACATCCCGCTGACCAACCCGGATATCGTCACCGGTGTCTCGCTGTCGCTGCTGTTTGTCTTTATCGGAACAGCGATGAAATTCAGCGATGTGCTTGGCTTTACGACGCTTTTGATCGCGCATGTCACTTTCAACCTGCCGTATGTCATTCTTTCTGTCATGCCTAAGCTCAGCCAGATGGATCCCGACCTGCAGGAGGCGGCGCTTGACCTTGGCTGCACACCCATTCAGGCATTCTTTAAAGTTGTAATCCACGAGATCATGCCCGGTATCATTTCCGGTGCGATCATGGCGTTTACGATGAGTCTGGACGACTTTGTCATCAGTTACTTCGTCTACGGTCCGTCGTTCGTTACACTTCCGGTGGAGATCTACAATTACACGAAAAAGCCGCTGCAGCCGAAGATCTATGCCCTGTTTACGCTGCTGTTCCTTGCCATACTGCTTCTGATGGTCTGCATGAACCTGATGCAGGCGCGCGATGAGCGCAAGCGGCTGGGCAGCCGGGCAAAAGGAGGCTGATTCCATGATGAAACGAATCTGCTCTCTGATGCTTGCTGCCGTTGTCCTGTGTACGCTGCTTCCTCTTCAGGCCAAAGCCGCAGAAGAAGTAGTGACGATCAATGTCTATAACTGGGGCCAGTATATCTCCGACGGTTCGGATGACTGCGCTGACATTATTGCGATGTTTGAGGATGCCTATCCCAATATCAAAGTCAACTACACGACGTTTGACAGCAACGAAACGCTCTACTCCAAGCTCAAAACCGGCGGTGTCTCCTATGATGTGATTATTCCATCGGATTATATGGTCGCCCGCCTGATCGACGAGGGCTATCTGCTGGAGCTTGATTACTCCAACATCCCGAACTACGAATATGTCGACGACACCTTTAAAAACACCAGCTTTGATCCGGATAATCGGTATTCCGTCCCTTACACCTGGGGTACAACCGGCATCATCTACAACACCAAGTATGTTGATGAAGCCGATATGACCGGCTGGGAAGTGCTTTGGAACGATAAGTACGCCGGAAAAATCCTGATGTTTGACAATCCGCGCGATGCATTCGCCATTGCGGAGCTTGATCAGGGTTACAGTCTGAACACCTCCGACTCTTCGGAGCTTCTGACGGCTTCCCAGATCCTCGTTGCGCAGAAGCCGCTCGTTCAGAGCTATGTTATGGATCAGATCTATGACAAGATGATCAACGAAGAAGCGTGGGTTGCGCCGTACTATGCCGGAGACTATGTCCAAATGAGTCTGGAAAATGAAGACCTGGCGTTTTATCACCCGGTCGACGATGGAATCAACTTCTTCATTGACGCGATGTGTATTCCCACCTGCTGTCAGTACAAGGAAGAAGCAGAGATTTTTATCAACTTTCTGACCAATCCGGAGGTTTCTGCCGCCAATATGGAATGGGTTGGCTACGGTTCTCCCGTCGGCACCGCCAAAGAGTATATGGATGAAGAAATGGCTGAAAATCCAGTCATTTATCCGTCTGAAGATATCCTTGCAAGCGGAGAAATGTTCCTGTATCTGTCGAGCGAGACCACACAGGAAATGGACTCTCTGTGGCTGACCGTCAAAACATCGTCAGATGAAACCACTGCCTACCTGATCATTGGCGCATGTATTGTGGTCTTCTGTATCGCACTGACCGTTTTTCTGAAGATACGCAGAAAGCAAAAAATCGCAATGCGCGGAAAATACTATCAACCCCCGCAATAACCAAAGGGCCGCAGGTGATAAACCTGCGGCCCTTTGATTATTGATAATGCTTCAGAAAATACCGGTAAAATGACACAGCGTCAGCGATTGCGGACAGATCAATGTTTTCATCCGTGTTATGGACCGAAGCAAGCTGCTGCGCTGACAGACAAATCGGCGCAAAGCGCAAAACGCAGGGACAAATCTCTGTCAGCGTTCTTGCATCCGTCCCCGCCGGCAGAATATACGGCACTGCGGGATACTCCGGAAAGACTGCGGCAATGCAGGCCATCATATACTCAAACTGCGGCCGCGTCATATCTGCAGGCGCATGGTACTCGCTCGAATCATCCACCTCTACACGAATTCCATACGATTCTGCCCGGCTGCGAAAAGCAGCAATATCCGATTGCAGATCTTCCTCATTCACCGGTCTTAAAAACGCGGTTGCCGTGCATGCTTTGGACTGGCTGCCGCCTTCGATTTTCGTAAACGAACAAGTCGTACCAAGCATCCCGCCCGCCTGCGCATTGAGCTTGGGCAATATGCGTCTGAGCAGGCCGCCGAACAACCCGAGATGCGACAGCAGCAGCTTCACGACGCCGCTGCAATGCGGTGCAACTGCCCGGAACATGGCGGTAACCTCCGGATTCAGGCGGCGAATAAACGGAGGATGCGCGGAAATATCCGCAATCAGCGCTGCCATTCGCTCAACCGGAGATTTCGTTTCTGCCGAGGTCAGGCTTGCATGACCGCCCGGGTTATCTGCAACACAATTGAGATAATATCTTCCCTTTTCATGCACTGCGACCATCGCACATTTTTTGCAGGACATCCCGCCGAGCGGCGGATCAATGATCGCTCCGCCTTCGTCGAGAATCACTTCAAACGCAATCCCGTTCTCCTGAAAATATCGAAGCGCCGTCGGAATTCCGTCGCCGCCGAGCTCTTCATTGTGCGATGAGCCGATCCAGAGATTGCACGGAGGAACATACCCTTCCGCAAGAAGCTCCTCCAGCGCCGAAAACTCCGCGAACAGCGGTGTTTTCGTGTCAACTGTTCCGCGTCCCCACAGCTTTCCTTCTGCGATCTCTCCGGAAAATCCTTCATATTTCCACTCCCCGTCCGCTGCAACAACATCATGATGCGACATCAGCATGATGTTTCTCCCGGTATCGAGTCCTTCGATCCGATACATCCAGCAATCGTCCGAGAAGATGAGACGTTCCGCCTTCTCATGAACGAGCGGAAACAACTCTTTTACTACTTCGCGCAGACGGGCAAACTCCGTATCATCATAGCTGTCTTTCACAGAGACCGTCCGGCACCGGATCATTCGCTGCAGCCGAAACGCATACTCTTCCGCAGTCATTGCACTCATCCTCTGCCGCCTTCCGCCCGATCCATTTCGATTAAAACGCGAAGCGCTTCCACGCCGCAGACAACTGCGAGTTCCGTATCATGACACGACGGGTCCTGAATCCCGGACGCTGCGCGTTCCTGATTCCATACAACCGAAAACACACTGCCGCAGCGAACGCCGAGTGAATTGGCGCAGACAAACAGCGCTGCCGACTCCATCTCCGACGCTTTGACGCCCAGACGCTTCCAGGCTTCCCATTTCTCCTGCAGCTGACCGGCAATCGGCATTCTTTCAGGGCTGTGCTGACCGTAGAACGAGTCCTTACACTGTACAACGCCGCAGTGTGCACGCGCCCCCAGCTGTCCGGCCGCAAAACGAAGCGCCAGCGTGGCATCGAGGTCCGCAACAGCAGGATATTCAATGGGTGCATACTCGCGGCTCGTTCCCTCCTGACGGACGGCGCCGGTTGCGATCACAAGATCACCGGCACGCACCGACAGGTCGATTCCGCCGCAGGTACCCACACGAATAAACGTATGCGCGCCGAGCAAATGCAGCTCTTCCATCGCGATTACCGCAGAAGGGCCGCCGATCCCTGTAGAGGTCACAGAAACAGTCTCTCCATTCAGTGATCCGGTCCACGTTTCAAATTCCCGATTGCGCATCACAAGATGCGCATTGTCAAACCGCTTTGCGATTGCCTGGCAGCGGCCCGGGTCACCCGGCAAAATCACATACTTGCCCACCTCACCCGGTGCACATTGAATATGATACTGGCGTTCGGTTACATCCATGTTGTGACCTCCTCAAATATGTTCTGTGAGCCAGGCTCGCATCCGTGCGATGCCTTCTTCACTGATCGGAAATTCTTCGCTGAATTCCATTTCGCTTTTTTCATAACAAAACTTCCCATGCCACAGCTCCGCTTTGATTTGGTCATCATGCGGCGTGAGCATAAACCGCAGCATACCGAAGCTGCCGGAAAACTGATTGCCGTTTTCAAACGCATGCAGTGTCGGCAAATAGATTTCGTCCACAACAAGTCCTCCTTACCGGATAATGAGTCCAAGCAGCACCGCCAGATCGGCAGCCTGCTCGCGTGTTACAATGAGACCATGCAGCGTCTCGGAAGAAAAGGTCGCGCCATAGATCGTGCACTTGCGCAGATCAGCGCCGGCGAGCTTGGCCCGCTGAAATTCCGCCAGCGTCAGATCCGTCTCGAGCACGCAATTTTTCCATTCCGTTTCAAAAAAGCTGGACTCTTCAAAGCTGCCTCCGGTCAATTCGCATTTTTTCATAAAGGTCTGCCCGAAGTTACTGTACGATGCGGCGCAGTCCGTAAAACAGACATCGGAAAGCGCTGCCTCGCGGAAGTCTGCGCCGGTCAGGCGGCAATCGAAAAATGAGACATTTTTCAGGCTGCAGCTGCGGAAGCTGACACCGGAGAGATCGCACCCCTCGAAGCGGCAGTCAAACAGCATCGTGCCGTCAAAACGCGCCTGCGAAAATTCACAGCCGGAAAACGAGCAGCTGTCGATTGAACCTCCGCTGCAATCAGCGCAGGACAGATGTTCCGAGCGAAACTGCCCGCCGCGAATATCCAATTCTTCATCGGAAAGCTCTGCCAGCAAGGCAGTCAGGGATTGTTGCTGCATACTTTATCACCGCAACCATTGTATCACATTGCATGCGCCCCGTCCACATTTGACATCACTGCTTTTTCGTGCTACCATTTTCGGGAAAGAAGGGATTTTATGGCACAACAGCTCGATTTGACCGAAGGTGTTATTTGGAAAAAGCTCCTTCGATTTTCTATTCCGATTATTATTTCATCCATGCTTCAGGCGGCATATGCGCTTGCCGACACCATCATTGCCGGACAATTTATTGGTACAAGCGGAATTTCCGCCATCAATAATTCCAGCCAGATCACGCACATTGTTACTCAGATCATCATTGGTATTACCACCGGCGGCAACATTCTGATGAGTCAGTATTTCGGTGCAAAGCAGCACGAAGACCGCAAGCGCGCCGGCATCACACTGTTTGTCGTGTGTATGCTGCTCGGTGTTGCCTGTGTTGCAATCTTTCGGATTTTCTCAAGGAACCTTCTGATTTTGATTGATTGCCCCTCGCTTGAACTGGCTGAAGACTATCTGAACGTCTGCTCCTACGGCATCCTTGCGATCTTCGGATACAACTGTCTGTCCGCCATGATCCGCGCCGTTGGCAATTCCCGCCTTCCGTTGGTCTGCGTGGCTGTCACGGCAGCGCTGAATGTCGTGCTCGACCTCATTTTTGTCGGCGGGCTGGATATGGGTACAACCGGCGCGGCTCTTGCCACAGTCATCGCCCAGTATGCCAGCTTTTTGGTTTCGCTCATCTATGCGCTGCGGACGCCCGAAGTCTATGGATTCTCAATCAATAGCCTCTGCATTGACCGCGAGAAGCTGCTGAAGATGACCCGCCTCGGTATTCCCTGCGCCGTGCAGATGACTGCAGCCGGTCTCTCCTGGCTGACCATCACGTTCCTTGTCAACGGCCATGGTCTGGAGGCCTCTGCTGCCAGCGGAATCAACTCAAAAATCAAGGATTTCTGCCAGCTGTTCAGTGTGGGTATGTCCAACGCCGCCGCAACCATGATCGCGCAGTGTGTCGGCGCAAAGCAATTTGACCGGGCACGCCGCGTGCTGTATACCGCGATGAGCTGGGCCGTGTGTGTTTCCATCGCTGCGATTATCTTTGTGGAATTTTCCGCGCCAACGCTTGTCGCGATCTTCACCGATGATCCGCTGACCACGCAGTACGCCGTGCAGAATCTGCGCATTGAGATCATCGGCCAGCTGTTTTATGCCAGCTTCCTCGTCTATCACGCTCTGGCTCTCGGTGCAGGTAATACGCTCTATGTACTTGGTTCGAGTCTGCTTAACTGCGTGGCTGTCCGGCTGGTTCTTTCGCTGGTTTTCGACCGAATCTGGGGCCTGCCGGGTATCTTCTGGGCCTGTCTGATCGCACCGAGTTCTTCCGTCATTCTTGGCCTCTGGTATGAGCGAAGCGGATTCTGGATGCGCAAGCTGAAAGACTAGCTGCCGCAGTCATCATTGATTTAAATTCACCGCAACATATCAAATTGGAGGCGTCTCCCCTATGTCCAAACAATTAAAAGGCAGTCTTTTGCTGCTTTTGACCGCCATGATCTGGGGCGCATCGTTTGTTGCTCAGAGTGTCAGCATGGACCTGATCGGCCCATTTACCTTCCAATGTATTCGGTCGATTCTCGGCGCAGCCGTTCTGCTTCCGGTCATCGCCGTACTTGACAAAATCAATGGAACTCCCGCTAGAGCAAGAACTTCGGAGCAGCGGAACAATCAGCGCAAAGCCGGTCTGGTTTGCGGCGCGATTTTCTTCATTGCCTGCAACCTGCAGCAGCTTGGCATGTGTACAACCTCTGCAGGCAAAGCCGGATTCATCACCGCAATGTACATCGTACTCGTACCCATCGCAGGGCTCTTTTTGAAGAAGAAAGCAGGCTGGAACATCTGGATCGGCGTGACGATTGCACTGTGCGGACTTTACCTTCTGTGCATTACCGATGGCTTCCGGATCAACACCGGCGACCTTCTGATCCTGTTGTGCGCATTTGCCTTCACGGCGCATATTCTGGCAATCGATCATTTCAGTCCCGTTGTTGACGGCGTTCGGCTCTCCTGCACGCAGTTTGCCGTCAATGCCGTGCTGTCCGGTATCTGCATGTTCCTTTTTGAGAGTCCGTCCGTCGACACCATCCTTGCCTGCGCTCTGCCGATTGCATACTCGGGTATCTGCTCATGCGGCATAGCCTACACGCTGCAGATCATTGGTCAGAAATATACCAGACCAACCATTGCTTCTCTGCTGATGAGCCTGGAATCCGTGTTTGCCGTTTTGTTCAGCTGGCTGCTTCTGGATGAATCGCTCTCGGCTCGGGAAGGCATCGGCTGCGTGCTGATGTTTGCCGCCATTGTGCTGGCACAGATCCCGATTCGCAGTAAAAAACGCGCTGCACTTTGATATGAAGGGAGTGTTGCAAAATGCAACACTCCCTTATAAATTTGCAGGAAGCAATCTGC
>CAZUKJ010000050.1:0-8990 GCA_964620855.1 uncultured Oscillospiraceae bacterium | reverse complement strand
CGCGCAGCGCCGTGGCAATCCGTTCTCCCTTCGACCCCCTGCCAATCGTCCCCCGCCGGTGCTGCCGTATCCTCTACTGCATGATCTGACGGCTGATGTCATGGCGCAGCCGCAGCATGATGCGCTTTTCCAGCCGGGATATGTACGACTGCGAAATCCCCATCAGATCCGCCACCTCCTTCTGTGTGCGCTCCCGGCGACCGCCGATGCCAAAGCGCATCTCCACGATCCGCTTCTCCCGGTCGGGCAGGCGCTCGAGCGCCTGATACAGCAGCTGCCGGTCGACGTCCTCCTCGATGGGCCGCATGACCGTGTCGCCGTCGGTGCCGAGCACATCGGACAGCAGCAGCTCGTTGCCGTCGTAGTCGGTATTGATCGGCTCATCGAGCGAGATTTCCGTCTTCTGTCCCGCAATTTTGCGAATGTGCATCAGAATCTCGTTTTCGATGCACCGGGACGAGTACGTTGCCAGCTTGATGTTCTTATCCGGCTTGAATGTCCCCACCGCTTTGATGAGTCCGATCGTGCCGATCGAAATCAGATCTTCCAGATTGACGCCCGTGTTTTCAAATCGACGCGCAATATACACGACGAGGCGCAGATTGCGCTCAATGAGCGTCTGCCGCGCGTTGTCATCGTCGAGCCGTTCGAGCAATTCGCGCTCCTCCTCCGGCTTTAACGGCGGCGGAAGGACGTCGCTTCCGCCGATATACATCACCTTTGCCGGCCTTGTCAGGCGCAGCATCCATCCCAACCGCATTTCAGTTCCCTCCTGCTAAAGCCCGGTATGCGCCGCCGTCGGATACCGTCGTCGGCGAAAGCGCAATCAGGCCGTTTCGTTCCACATGCTTTCCCAGTTTGATCTCATCGCAGCGTACCGCCAAAAGCATCGCGCTTTGCACGCCAACCGCCCGGTACGGGATCAGGCGCAGATGCAGCTGCGGGCACAGCTGCATACACTGCTGCATCGTCTGCGCCGGATTGGCCAGGGCCGAACCTGTGATGCTTTCTGCCGCCGCACGCGGCAGCAGACCGCACACCAGCTCCGCTTCCGCCACCAGCACCGACCGGCCGGTGATCGGGTCGCGCAGCGTGTTGCCCGTGTCGCGCAGCGCGGTGAAACGCACCGTGCGTCCCGCCAGCGTCGCCTCCACCGGAATCAGATCGCCGCCGGAATGGCCGCCGACGCCGGCGAAGCACAGCGCCGTCACGGCATACACCAGCCCGGCAACCAGCACCAGCGTCGGCAGGTCGAGCACATAGCAGACCGCACCGCCGAGGATCCGCACCCGCACATCCAGCAGCAGCGCCAGCGTCGTCAGGCAGCCGCCGAGCAGAAAGCCCAGTGCCAGAAGCAGCAGACTCAGCCAGAGCGTTCTGCGGCTCGCTCCAAAGGCCAGCACCACCATCCCGGCAAGCACCGCAAGATACACCGGCAGGCTTTGCAGCAGCGCAAGCTGCGGCAGCGCGCAGCCGACGGCGTACACCCCGCCGAGCACTGCCGCGCCGATCAGCCGCATCCGCCGGACAGATTCGCCGCCCAGCCTCGCGCACCCCAGAAGCAGCAGGTAGTCGATCAGTGCGTTGAGCACAAAGACAAAATCCACATACACCACCATAGCCGTCCCTCCCCGCTGCGACAGGACAAAGTATAGCGTGGACAAAGAAAAAAGAAGGTCGCAATTCCAAATGGAATTGCGACCTTTTGCTCGTCGTATTCTTACAGTCCACGGTGGCTTTCGCTTCGGATGCCCACCGTTCCCGCCAAAGCGCCATCGATCAGCGCCAGCATCCGCGCGCGCTCGTCGGGCAGCGTGCCCTTGAGCGGCAGGTAGTTCGATGCATGGTCGGAGGTAAAGTGCAGGTTCTCCACTTCCAGCCCTGCGATCAGCGCTCTCGTCTCCTGCAGACTCTGCGCGGCGGAGAGCACCTGAAATTCCCCGCGCAGCACCTGCTGATACAGCTTCGTGCCGGGCACGGGCGTCAGATTCATGCTCGAGAGGTGGTTCGGCTGCATCCGGTTGAGCAGCCGGATCGTCGATGCGATGTGCTCCTCGCTGCCCGCCGTACCACCGAGGCCGATCAGAATGATCGCCCACAGGTCGATCCCGGCCTCCCGCAGATTCAGCCCGGCCTGCAGCATCGTCTGCGCGTCGACGCCCTTGTTCGTCGCCCTGAGCACGGCGTCCGAACCGGACTCCACGCCCAGGTAGGCGCGGCCGAGCCCTGCTTCGCGAAGCTCACGCAGCTGCGCGGGCGTCTTGGTGAGCGTGCTTTTCGGCCCGGCATATGTCGAGATCAGGCGGACGCCCGGAAAGTTCTTCTTCAGTTCCGACAAGATTGCCAGCAGCTGCTCCTGCTCGATGATGATCGCGTCGCCGTCACACAGGAAGATCTTTTCATACCGGTTGTAGACCGCCGCCGCTTCGCGGATGTCGCGGATCGTCTCGTCGAGGTCTTTGATGTAAAACTTCTTGTTTTTATACATCCCGCAGAATGTGCAGCCGTTGTGGCTGCAGCCGACGGTGGCCTGCAGCAGGAAGCTGCGCCACTCGCCGGGCGGGCGGTAAACGTCGCCAACATAGTGCATTGCGTTATTCCTCCGTTAAGTCCTTGAGCGCACTGACCAGTGCGTCCATCTCCTCCGGCGTGCCGACCGTGATGCGAAGATACTCGCGGATGCGGGGCTTGTCCCACCAGCGCACGAGGATTCCGCGCTCCCGCAGCGCGAAAAACAGCGTCTTTCCGGAAACCTTCGGATGGCGCACAAAGAGGAAATTGCTCTTCGATTCCGGCATCTGAAAGCCGATCGCGCGCAGGCGCGCCATCGTATCCTCGCGCGTGGCAATGATCTTTTCGCAGACAAGCCGGAAATACTCGTCATCCGCCACGGCGGCGGCCGCCGCCGCCATCGCCGCGCGGTCGATGGTGTAAGAGTTGAAGGAGTTTTTCACGGTGTCGAGCGCCGCAATCAGCGTCTCGCTGCCGAAGGCATAGCCCACGCGCACTCCGGCAAACGAGCGCGACTTGGAGAATGTCTGCACGATCAGCAGGTTCTCGTAGTGCTCCAGCAGCGGCAGCGCGCTGCAGGCGCCGAAGTCCACATAGGCCTCGTCGACAATGACCACATGATCCGGATTCGCCTTCAGAACGGACTCGATCTCGTCGAGGCCGACGGCAAGGCTCGTCGGCGCGTTCGGGTTGGTCAGGATGACCGTGCCGTCGTTCTTGCTGCATTCCTCCAGCGGGATCGAGAAGTCCTCGTTGACCGGAAACACGCGCGTCTTTGAGCCGAACAGCTCGGCGTAGACCGGGTAAAAGCTGTACGTCAGGTCGGGGAAGACGGCGGCCGTCCCGCCGTCGGTAAACGCGGCAAAGCAGAAGGCCAGCACCTCGTCCGAGCCGTTGCCGACAAAGATCTTCTCCTGCGCCACGCCGTAGCGCGCGGACAGCGCCGCCTTGAGCTGCGCGCAGTCCGGGTCGGGATACAGCCGCAGATCGGCGTTGGCCGCGGCGTGCAGCGCCTCGATGGCGCGCGGCGACGGCGGATAGGGATTCTCATTCGTATTGAGCTTGATATACTGCCGGTCCTTCGGCTGCTCGCCTGCGACATACGGCGTAACCGACCGGATGCGGCCGGCCCAGAATTTCTTATCCATTGGACTCATCCTCTCTGCGGATCTGGCGGATGTTCTTCTCCGCTTTGGCGCGCGGCGTCAGGATTTCATGGCCGCAGCCGAGGCATTTGAGCCGAAAATCCATACCGGTTCGCAGCACCTTCCACTCCCTGCTGCCGCACGGGTGCGGTTTTTTCATCAGCAAAATATCGTTGAGCCTTACATCCATGTGCGTTCACCCCGCATATTCTCTGCGTTCCCGGAAAAACTATCCACCGGGAGTTGATTTGTTTATGCCGCTGACACTGTCTGCAACCTTTGCCAATTCCTCCGCCGCAGCCAGCGCCGTTCGTCTGCTTCGGCTCGCCGGGATCGGCGTCGGGCGGGTCTCCCGCCCCGCGCCCAACGCAGCGGACGCGCCGTATCCCTTTGACGCGACCGGGCTGTACACCGGCGGGACTGTGAGCCGGCCGCCGCACGCGCATGCGCTTGTGCCGTTTCCGACCGGGCCGACGCGGCCTGCGCCCTGCTCTCTGGCGCTGTCGGTTGAGCCGGGCGAGCTGTCTGCCGCCCGGGAAATTGTCTACCGCTGCGGCGGCGTGCTGCGTTAGCACGCTGCCGCAGCGGTTTTTTTACTCTTTTTTGATCTCGTCCCAGTACCGCTTTGCCGCCTGCTCGGTCTTGTTCTCGCCGTACTCATAGTAGGTCGTGCCGACCAGCTCGTCGGGCAGATACTGCTGCCGGACAAAGTGCATCGGGTAATCGTGCGGATATTGGTAGCCCGGGATATTCTTTGCCTCTGCGCCGTCGGCGTGGACGTTCTGCAGCTGCCGCGGGATCGCCCCGTTTTTTCCGCCCTTGACGTCTGCCATCGCGCGGTTGATCGCCTTGTAGGCCGAGTTCGACTTCGGGCTGGTGGCCAGGACGATTGCCGCCTCCGCCAGCGGGATGCGCGCCTCCGGGAGGCCGACCTGCATGGCGATATCGACGCAGGACTTGACGATGCTTGCCGCCATTGGATAGGCCAGCCCGACGTCCTCGCAGGCGATCACAACCAGCCGCCGGCACGGCGAGATCAAATCGCCGCCTTCGAGCAGCCGCGCCAGATAGTACACCGCCGCATCCGGGTCTGAGCCGCGGATCGACTTCTGCAGCGCACTGAGCAGATCGAAGTGTGAGTCCCCGTCGCGGTCGTAGCGCATGGCCGACTTCTGCGCCAGCGCCGTAACATCGTCCTGCGTGATCAGAAGCCTGCTGCCCTCCGTTCTGGCCGCAGAAAACAGCAGCTCCACGGCGTTCATCGCCTTGCGCAGATCCCCGCCGCAGGCGTAGGCGATCTGCCGGAGCGCGCCGTCTTCGCAAACCGGCGTCAGGCCGGTCTTTTGCGCCATGTACGCCACCGCGCGGTCGACGGCCTTCTCCGCCGCCTCGGGCGAAATGATTTTGAACTCAAACACCGTCGAGCGCGAGAGGATCGCATTGTAGATGTAAAAATACGGATTTTCCGTCGTCGATGCGATCAATGTGATCTTGCCGGACTCGATGTGCTCAAGCAGCGACTGCTGCTGTCGCTTGTTGAAATACTGGATCTCATCGAGATACAGCAAGATGCCGTTCGGCGCCATCAATGTGTCGATCTGCGCCACGATGTCTTTGATGTCGCTGCTCGAAGCCGTCGTCGCATTGAGCTTAAAAAGCGTCCGGTTGGTCTGCCTGGCGATGATGTTGGCCACCGTCGTCTTGCCGGTACCGGACGGGCCGTAAAAGATCAGATTCGGAATGTGCCCGGACTCGATGATGCGGCGCAGCATCGCCCCCTCGCTCAGGATATGCTCCTGACCGAACACATCATCCAGACTTGTCGGACGGATCTCGTCCGCCAGCGGCTGATACACCGCACTCACCTCGTTTCTTAGTTCGCGTAGATCGGAAACCGGGCGCACAGCGCCATGACGCGCTCGCGGATGGCGTCGGCCTTGCCGTCAAAATCGGTTGCGGCGTCTGCCATCATCTCTGCAATCGCCGCCATTTCCGGCTCTTTGAAGCCGCGGGTCGTCACCGCCGGCGTGCCGACGCGGATGCCGCTGGTCACAAACGGGCTTCTCGGATCGCCCGGCACTTTGTTCTTGTTGACGGTGATATAGACCTCGTCGAGACGGCGCTCGAACTCCTTGCCCGTCAGATCGTCAAAGTTCTGCAGATCCACGAGCATCAGATGATTGTCCGTACCGCCGGAGACCAGCCGGAAGCCGCGGGCCATCATGCCGTCGGCCAGCGCCTTGGCGTTGACGACGATCTGGTGCTGATAGGCTTTGAATTCCGGCTTGAGCGCCTCGCCGAACGCCACGGCCTTCGCCGCGATGATGTGCATCAGCGGGCCGCCCTGACTGCCCGGGAACACGGCCGAATTGACCTTTTTGGCAATGGCTTCGTCGTTGCACAAGATCATGCCGCCGCGCGGGCCGCGCAGCGTCTTGTGCGTCGTCGTCGTGACGATATCGGCATACGGGATCGGAGACAGATGCTCGCCCGCCGCGACCAGACCGGCGATGTGCGCCATGTCGACCATCAGATACGCGCCGACCTCGTGCGCGATCTCCGCGAAGATGCGAAAGTCGATCTCGCGCGGATAGGCGGACGCACCGGCCAGAATCATCTTCGGCTGCACGCGCTTTGCCGTCTCGCGCAGCTTGTCGTAATCGATGCGCCCGGTGACCTCATCGACGCCATAGGCGACGATGTTGTAATATTTGCCGGAGAAGTTGACCGGGCTGCCGTGGGTCAGATGGCCGCCGTGGTCGAGGTTCATGCCGAGCACCGTATCGCCCGGATTGACCAGCGCCTGATAGGCCGCATAGTTCGCCTGCGCGCCGGAGTGCGGCTGCACATTGACATAGCCGCAGCCAAACAGCTGCTTTGCGCGCTCGATCGCCAGATTCTCCGCGATGTCCACGCACTGGCAGCCGCCGTAGTAGCGCTTGCCGGAGTAGCCCTCGGCATACTTGTTCGTCAGAACCGTACCGGCCGCAGCAAGGACTGCCGGCGAGACGATGTTCTCCGACGCGATCAGCTCAATGTTGCGCACCTGGCGCTCGTATTCCTGCTGCACCGCAGCGCCGATCTCGGGATCGGCAGACTGCAGAAATTCCATCAGTTCCTGTACGATCATGTTGCTTCTCCTTTTTATTTTTTAAAGTAATGAATATTATACCAGACGGGTTCCTTACGGGCAAGATAGAAATATGCACACAGTTTATGTTACAATAAGAAAAAACGCCGCGAAACGCGGCGCATGACTGGAAGTGTGAGATTTATGCGGAAGAAAGAACGCGCCGCCGGCGTCATTGAAGCGCTCAAGGCCGCCTATCCGGACGCGCCCTGCGCGCTCCACTATGAGCACGACTATCAGCTGATGATCGCCGTCCGCCTGTCGGCGCAGTGCACGGATGCGCGGGTCAACAAGGTCACGCCCGCATTGTTTGCCGCCTATCCGACGCTGCACGATTTCGCGCAGGCCGATGTTGCCGACATTGCGCGCCATGTCCACTCCTGCGGGTTTTACCAGCACAAGGCGCGCGACATCGTCCTCGCCTGCCGGATGCTGGAGCAGGAGTACGGCGGAAGAGTGCCGGACACGATGGACGAGCTGTTGAAGCTGCCCGGCGTCGGCCGCAAGACTGCCAATCTGCTGCTTGGCGACCTGTACGGGCAGGAGGCCTATGTCTGTGACACGCACTGCATCCGCATCACCGGCAAGCTCGGCCTGACGGACGGCACGACCGATCCGCTCAAGTGCGAGACGCAGCTTCGCAAGGTTATCCCGCCGGAAGAGAGCAGCGACTTCTGCCACCGCATCGTGCTGCACGGGCGCGCCGTCTGCTCCGCCAGAAGCCCGAAGTGCTTCGAGTGCACGCTTGCACCGTGGTGCAGGCACTTTGGGAATTGACCGTCACAGCAGCACCTGCAGCCACGAAAACAGCGCCGTCATCGCCGGAACGGTCACCAGCGAGAGCAGCGTGCTCATCGCCACAACCTGCGCGCCATATGTCCCCTCGTCGCCGTAAAGCGCCGCCTGCAGTCCAAGGCTCGTCGCCGAGGGCATGGCGCTGATGATGAACATCGCCGTCTGCGTCTGCTCTTTGATCGGCAGCAGTACCAGCACAATCGCGCAGAGCAGCGGGCAGATCACCAGCCGGCCGAGATACGATAAAATCGTCCTGACGCCGCCGAGCGCCTTGCGCAGCTCGAGCTTGGCCAGAAATCCGCCGAGCACGATCATTGCCAGCGGCGTGTTGGTCGAGCCGACCGTATTCATCGCAGAAACCAGCACGGACGGCAGCCGGAACGGCAAAAAGTACAGCGTGATGCCGACCGCCGCCGCAATGATCGACGGCACGAGCAGCGCCTTGTAGATCGGGCGGCCCTTTTCAAAGATCTTTGCTCCGCGCACAACCGCATAGCAGTGCGTCCAGGTTGCGATGTTGAACACCACGACAAACACGCTCGAATAGATCACGCCTGACGTGCCGAACACCGCCTGCAGCAGCGGAAGGCCCATAAAGCCGCAGTTGCAGTAGCCGACGCCGAGCTTGGCGATGCGGGTTTTCTCATCGCCGCCGCGGCCGAACATCACGCGCCCGACCGCAATGCACAGCCCCTGCACCAGAATCGACAATCCGAGGATCACCACGATCTCCCGCGCGAGGCCGCTTTCGTATTCGATCTGGAACGATGCGATCAGAAGCATCGGAACAACAACATTGAGCAGGAATTTCGAAAGCATCTGGTGGAAGCTCTCGCTCAAAAAGCCGGTTTTGGTCAGCGCAAAGCCAAGCCCCATCATCAAAAACATCATCACGATCTGCCTGGCGATGATCACCGTCGTTTCCATTACACTCATTGTGCAGTCCCCTCTTTTCGCGAAGTACTCCCATTATCCGCCCGCCGCGCCAACCTGTCAACCAGAAATACGAGATTGTCATCGCAGCCCACACCGCACCCCGTCTTCTTTACGCCCAACCCCCAAATCTGTCATTGCGAGGCGCATTGCGCCCCGTCTTCTTTACGCCCAACCCCCAAATCTGTCATTGCGAGGCGCATTGCGCCCCGTCTTTTTGCACCGCACTCTCAGATTTGTCATTGCGAGGCGCATAGCGCCGTGGCAATCCGTCCCCTCGTCCCCCTCCGCGCCACCAATCACACCGGCAGGGGCAATCATTTATGCACAGCGCCTAATATGGCTCCCTCTGCGAGGCGCTAAGAGCCTCGCTTCGCTCGGTTGCTTAATTTGCACAGCGCCTAATATGGCTCCCTCTGACGAGGGAGCTGTCAGCCGGTACGGCTGACTGAGGGAGAGAAAAGCCGATTGAAGTA
>CAZUKJ010000049.1:0-9007 GCA_964620855.1 uncultured Oscillospiraceae bacterium | reverse complement strand
GGCTCAAAAGTCAGGTTGATTTCGTACACCAAATTTACACCATTAGCCCGTGAAATTACGGGAATTTGCACCAAATATAAAACGATATAAGTTTCGAAAAATGCAAAAATAAGCAAATGAGAGGTTATAATAGATGATAAAAATACTATTCATTTGCCACGGCAACATTTGCCGCAGTCCGATGGCGGAGTTTATCATGAAAGACCTCGTTAAAAAGGCGGGGCGGACTGATGACTTTTTCATCGCGTCGGCGGCGACGAGCACCGAAGAAATCGGGAACCCGGTCTATCCGCCGGCAAAACGCTGCCTGAGTGCGCATGGTGTATCCTGCCCCAGCAGAGCCGCGCGGCAGATGACGCGGCGCGACTACGCCGAGTTCGACCTGCTCATCGGCATGGACAGCGCAAATCTGCGCAACATGCTCCGTATCGCAGGCGGCGATCCGGACAGGAAGATCTCTCTTTTGCTCGATCACACCGAACACCCGGGCAGCGTGGCAGACCCGTGGTACACGGGTGACTTTGAGGCCACATGGCGCGATGTTTTTTCCGGCTGCTCCGCCCTGCTGCAGTCGCTGCTCGACTGATAAAAAACCCATCCCCGACCGGCCGAGCCGGTCGGGGATGGGTTTTCTCTGTTACAGTGCCAGGATATCCGCGATGAGCACATCGACGTCTTCCGGCTTCGTGCTCCAGCTCGTACAGAAGCGGACGCAGTGATGCGTTTCGTCCACCTGCTCCTGATATTCATAGATATGCTTTGCACCAAGCTGCGCCATCTGCTCATTCGACAAGACGACAAACTGCTGGTTCGTCATGCTGTCCAGAAACAGCGCGACGCCTTTTTCGACAAACGCCGCTTTGATCCGCAGCGCCTGCTCAACCGCCTGCTTCGTGATCGCAAAATACCGCCCGTCTTCGAGCAGCGTGGCAAACTGCAGCCCGAGCAGCCAGCCTTTGGCCAGCATGCCGCCGTTTTGCTTCATATAGCTGCGGAAGTTGTCTTTCAGGTCGTCGTGGATGAGCACAACCGCCTCTCCAAAGAGCGCACCACACTTGGTGCCGCCGATGTAAAACGCGTCAACAACGGATGCGATATCGGCCAGCGTCAGGCCGTTTGCCGCCAGGCCGTAGCCCAGGCGTGCGCCGTCCATGTACAGATACAGCCCGTATTCGTCGCACACCGCGCGAATCGCCTGCAGTTCCTGCATCGAGTAGACCGTTCCGAACTCCGACGGATTGGACAAGAATACAAATTTCGGCTGCGTGATATGCTCCTGCACCCCGCTGATGCGGTAGCTCTCCGCAACCGCCGCAATGCCCTCAGCCGTCAGCTTCCCATCGACCGCCGGAACCGTCTGGATCTTGTGGCCGGTGTTTTCCACCGCACCGGTCTCGTGCGCGTGGATATGGCCGCAGTCTGCGGAAATCACGCTCTGATACGGCCGCAGCGCCGCCGCAATCACCGTATAGTTGACCTGCGTTCCGCCGATCATAAAATGGACCTCGGCGTTAACGCCGCCGAGCTGCGAACGGATCATATCTGCCGCACGCTCGCACCATTCGTCGATGCCGTAGCCGCCGTAGCTCTCATCATTCGTTCGGACCAGCGCGTCAAGCACTGCCGGGTGCGCGCCGTGATTGTAGTCATTGTTCCATCGAAGCATTGTGGTCCCTCGTTTCGTGTTGTGTTAGTTCTATTGTATCACCGCAGTCAAGCTGCAACTCAGATAATCATGCCGTCGCAGTGGTCGATCTCGTGCTGAATGATCTGCGCCGTCCAGCCGGTGAAGGTTTTGATGCGCGTCTGAAACTGCGCCGTCTGCCAGCGCACCTTGATCGTCTGCCAGCGTCTGGTCGCCCGGCTTCCCTCAAGAGACAGGCAGCCCTCCTCTGTTTCATACGGATCGGACTTCTTCACGATCTCCGGGTTGAACATGACCATATCCGTGCCGTCGCAGTCAAACACGATAATGCGCTTGAGCACGCCGATCATGTTTGCCGCAAGCCCTACACAGCCGTCGCGGTGCGCGCCGAGCGTATCAAGCAGATCCTGCGCCACGGCGACATCCTCTGCCGTGGCCGGTTTTGACTTCTGCGCCAGAAAAATAATATCCTTTACAATCGGACGAACCATACTGCCGCCTCCTTTGTGTTTCTCTCATTATAGCAGACAGCAGAGCGTCCCGCCAACAAAAAAGCCGCGAAGGCACAAAGCCCTCGCGGCAAAATTTCTCAATCGTCGATGACCCAGCCGAGTTCGGTCAGCTCCTCGATCATGGAAATCGGAATCTGCGACGCTCCGTCGTCTCCGAGCTTTACAACGAGATACGCGCCCGACTGCGCCGGATAGGTCTCGGCAATGCCGTCGTGCAGCACCAGAATTCGATCGCCGGTATCCAGATCGCCAAACGGATCATCCGAGAGCGTATGATTGGACAGCTTGACCGGCGTGTTCCCCATCACAAGCAGGCAGTGGCCGTTCTCGGCCATAATGCACGGCCCGACGGAAAACCACAATCCCTTGACCACCAGAACTGTCAGCGCGATCCCCAGCATCAGGATCACAGCAGCCAATCCGATCAGCAGTTTCTTTTTCATCAGCGATCCCCCCCCCGTTGATTCTCTGCCTCTTTAGACGAACCGCAGAGGAAAAAGTTCCCGCTTTCCGTGTATCAACCGAAACCGGATTCGTTATCAGCATTGCTCTGAGCGCCCATGATTCCCACCGCCGGAGTCATCTCGTTTTCAGCCAATGCAACCACGCCGCCCTCATACTCTTCCCGCTGGCGCATGACGAGGCCTGTGCCGACCACACGGGCGGTATAAAGGACGCCCAGCGCGTTATCATCGCGTTCGCCCGTGAGATAGATCGAGCCGTAGTACAGCTGACCGTCGGCGCTATCGCTGGTAAAGCTGATCTTCGCCGTTTCGGCAGCAGGCTTCAAGTCGTCCCAGCCGGTCGAATACGGTGACCAACGCAGGCCATCGTCCGTCAGTTCAACCATGCCGTCCGTGCAGGCGGCGGACTCGACCGTCAGGCCTTCAAAGACAAATTCAAAAAACGGCGAGGCCATGCTGACCGTCGGGAGGTTGCTCCACTGGGCAAAGCCGAAGGATTCTTCGTCGACAAGCCGGTAGACGCTCCAAAGGTATCGGCCGACCTTATCGTCCTCATGCGCCTCTACGAGCCACAGCTCGTCGTCCATTCGCGCGAGCGCATAGTCGCTGCTCAGGCTGAGCCAATACCGCTCCGTGTACGGCTCGATCAGCCGCAGCTTCGAATCGTCCGCAAACAGCTTCTGCGCTTCGACGGAATATTCAAACGGCGACCACTCCCAGCTTGCCGGATTGATACTCACCGCATTACCGCTGCGGTCCATCAGCAGAAATGCCGTCTCCGTCAGCACATAACGCCAGCCGGAGTCGCCGCCGGCCGGATAAAACGAGCTGAGCGGGTTCATATACAGGCAGTCATACGACACATAGCTTCTTCCGATCTCGGTAAACTCGCGCATACCGGCTGCAATATCGACCGTGCCATCTGCCTCCAACCGGAACACCCAGCGGATCGAGGAATCATCGGACCAATAATCGGTCTCGCCCTCGGAGTCGTAGTATCCATAGGTCAGGTAGCAAGTTCCGTCTTTCTGCTGCAGGAAGTAGTAGAAAACAGCATCGTCGCCGGGAACGATCACGCGCCACGCCGCTTCGTTATTGCGGCGCAGCCTGGCTGCCGATGTACCTTCCCAGAAATCGTCGAAGTCATAGAAATAGCGATCAAAATTATCCTTGGTCAGCGCGATCTCTACGGCTGTACCGCGAGTCTGCAGGCTATCCTCCTCGCCCTCGAGCAGAACGCCGTCGGTTGTCAGGCTGTACGGCGGGGAATTCTCCGCCGTCTGCACAAACGAGTACATCGGCGCGCTGAACACCAGCTCCGTCACGCGGTAGCGCGTGCCGAACGGGTCTGTCAGTTCTGTTTTCGGATTCGTCAAAAAGCACACCGCCGCCGCAATGCAGGCCAGCACGGCCGCAATGACGAGCCAAAACGCAGGCTTTTTATAGTGCAGCACCGACCGGATGCGCGCCTTCACGCCCACCTCACCGAACGCCAGCGGACAGGCCGCGATCACACCGCGCGGCACGCTGCACGCAAGCAGCGTCTCGGAATACGGCTTCTTTTCTTCTTCGCCCAACAGCCGGATGACCTTCTCATCGCAGGCCAACTCAATGTCACGGCAGAGCAGGATATACGCCACATGGCAAAGCGGATTGAACCAGTGCACCGCCAGCACCAGAAACCCAAGAGGCTTCCACCAGTGATCCCGCCGGGAAAGATGCGCCCGCTCGTGCGCGATCACATGCTGCATCGGCGCACCATCCATGGTTGACGGCAGATAGATACGCGGTCTTAGGATGCCGAGAATAAACGGCGAATCAATCCCGTCGCACATCCAAACGCCGTCGCCGCATGGCATCGACGCCGCCACGCGCCGCTTCACGCGCAGATAGCTCACCAGCGCATAGAGCAGCATTCCGGCAGCCCCCACGGGCCAGACCACAGACGCGACAAACGCGAAAATCTGCAGCGGGTTGGCCGACTCCGGCACGGCGGCAACCGGGTTCTGCACGGCCGTCTGCGTCGTTGTCGGCGCGAATGTCTCGGCAATCACCGGATTGATCGTGGAATTGAGCGCGGCAATGCCGGTGTGGATCTCGGGTTCCACCGCCGTCAGAATCTCCTGCGGCACCGTCTCCGCGCTCGGGATCAGGCTCAGCGCACTCTCAAGGGAAACCGGGCACACCAACCGCACCGCAACCAGCGCCCAGAAGACGCAGGTAATCCACTTCGGCGCTTTTTTCAGCACCAGCCGCAGCAGCAAAACAACCAGGATCAGCCAGCTTGCGGCAATGCTCATATTTAAAATGTTCAGGAACAGCTCTGTCATCTTCACCCCTCCCCGTACGAGTCCATCATCGCGCGGATCTGCGCGACCTCCTCATCCGAGAGTTTTTTTCGATGGGTAAAGGCCGCGAGAAACGCAGGCAGCGATCCGGCGAAGGTTTCCTCCACAAACTTTTCGCTCTGCACGGCATAAAAATCCTGCCGCGAAATCAGCGCCGACACCACGCCGTCACAATTCTGAAAGATACCGCGCTCACACAGACGCTTAAGCACCGTATACGTTGTCGTCCGCTTCCACGCAAGTTCTTTTTCGCAAATCCGAACCAATGCTCCGGAAGAAAGCGGCTCATTATTCCAGATGATATCCGCAAAACGCGCTTCCACCGCGCCGAGTTTCCGATTGTCCATTGGAAAGCCCTCCAATCTGTCTACTATCCGTAGACACTTATAGTCTACACTATGTAGACAGAATTTGTCAACCCTTTTCCACGCCGGATGCTTGCCGGGCTGATTCTTCAGCGGATAAAAAGACAGCTCGGGAAAGCAGAGTCTGAATCAGAAAACATAGATCCGGGCCACAGGCAAAAGCCTGTGGCCCGGAAGCTATATTATTCCGACGCTGTTTCCGCGTCTTTTTTTGCCTGTGCACAGAGCTGCTTGATCTGTTCTGCTTCCGCCTTATCCGCATCGCCGGCATAGCGGGCACGCAGGTAGATCTCACGGATTTTCCCGGAGTTCTTGCCGACGCCGGGAATATTCTGTGCCTGTTGGTCAACGTCAAGGCTCGTGCTGGCACGCTCTAAGCGCAGACCATGCGCGAGGCACAGCTTGAGGAACTTCCGATACTGCACACGCACAATTCGTACCGGCGATGTTTCGCGCGGCTTCGCCTGCTTTTTCTTTGCGCCGAGGCTCTCGCGCGACTGATCCCGCGCCATCTGCGGCGTCTCTTCCTTCCTGTTTCGGGCAAGCCAATAGAAAAACAGCACAACTGCGGCAAGCAGAATGCAGACGACAACACCGACGCCTACCACCTTGATCCATTCGGTATTGACAGCCTCAAGCTCCTCATATTCCAAATCGGCTACACCGGTCTCCAGACCCGATATGCCCTGCATTGAGCCCTTGGCCCGCTTTAATCCAAGTTTCCCAAGCAGCCAGCCGATTGCCTTACATACGAGGAGAAACGCAGTGATAAACGCCACGAGCAGCGGTCGGAAGACTTTGGTATATCCCAGCTTCATCATCGTCACGCAGCCCTGCAGAAACCCATCCGTGCTCATCCCAAGCGCCAGCGCAGCTGCAATGCCGACCGCCGACAGGTTGACCGCCTGATACTGCCACTGGCAGTATACACCGGCATCGTGCCGCAGCGACCGCATCAGCATAACCGAGCACACCAGCGCAGCCATACCGTGCGGCAGCGCCGCTGTCGTCACCTCCGAGAAGCAGCCGAGGACGATCATAAACATGCAAAATCCGATCAGGATCTTCCAGAATACCGTAAACAGCGAGATCTGCCGCTCCCAGCTCAGGTCATACTCTCCGCGCACTGCCAGCACGGCCAGATAGCCCATTGCCGGAAGCAGCACAATCCGGTCGACCATTGCCGGATAGATCCAGAAGCACACCGCAGCCGGCAGCACCAGCAACAGCCGCAGCCAGCGCCGCTCTCCGCCGAGGGAGGACAGCGCAAAGCACACCGCACCGATCAATCCGGCCAGCAGGACGCCTGTTCCGCCGAATTTTGCAGCGGCAAACCCGGCGAACGTGAAATAGAACGACAAGTCCACCAGCATACGAAGCAGATGCATCGTCAACATGCGCCCACCTCCTCCGCGCTGAGCACAAGCACGCTTCCGCCGGCGATCTCGCGCAGGCGCGAAAGCGCGTGTGCAAGCTCCGGCTCTTGCGCCGGGGTAATGAAAATACGGCCCGCAGCCGCACCGACACGGCGCGACTCTTTTTCCACAAGCGCCTGCGCGGACAGTCCGTTGGCATAGGTCGCGCGGCCAAGCTGCTCCAAGACGTTCTGCAGATGGCGCACACCGAGGCCTTCGCTGACCGTGCTGAAGTCCCCGCCAATCAGAGCGTTGGTCACAAAGTCATACTTTGTGCCGCTGCGTTCGAGCTTTTCGCAGACTGTTCTTGCAATGCTGTAGCACCGCTCAATCAGCTCTTCGCGGTTTTCTCTGGTCGTATCAATGTTGAGCATTACCGTCACCGACGGTTCAAGCGTATAGTCGTATTTTTTGACCATCAGGCCGCTGCCGCGCGCAGACTGCGCCCACGAAATCATCTTCATCGGCTCGCGGCCGGTGTATTCGCGGTAGCCAAGCGTCAGCACAGGATCTTCCATGATAAAGCGATTGACCGATACCTCGCCCAAAAAGCCGCCAAACTGCTCGTCGAGCCGCCCCATTTCGATCGGCCGCGGCGCAACCACGATCTCGCTGAACTGTCCGTACAGCTTGCGCTGACCTTCCTTGCCGCGGGCGTCGCTGCCATGGGTCGAAAGCCGCTCATCAATGCCGAGGAAATCGCCGCCGTAGATCGAAAGCTGCATGAGCATATAGCGTCCGCGCCGCTCGACGGAGACGGGCAGCGCCCGCTTTACCTGCTGCCGGGGCCGCAGCCAGGTGGTAAAGTACGCCGAGTAACCGCCCCGGCGATCATCCTTTGACCGCTCCACACCGTCGTGCAGCACAAATTCCTCACGCAGCGGCTCGCGCACACGCAGAAACGGCACAAACCTGCGGCTGCGATTCCGCAGCACGACCTCAATATGAAACATCTCATCCGGGTCGACGACCCGGCGGTCCGGCCAATGGTCGCCCTCGACCGCATCAATGCCTTTGGACGGAAAGACCTTCTGCAAAGCGAATGCGACGACAATGGCGAACACCAAAAAGAAAATAATCATACCGTTTCCAGCGGGACCGGGACCGACGCAAGGATCTTTTCCACGAACTGCTCTGTGTTGGCCGATGCACCACCGGAAGAGATGCGGTGACCAAGCACGCACGGCGCAACGTATTTGACGTCCTCGGGGATCACATAGTCGCGGCCGCGCAGCAGCGCCGTGACCTGAGAGGCTTTGTAGAGCGCAATCGCGCCGCGCGTGGAGACGCCGGTGATAAATTTGTTGTCGGTTCTCGTCTTTTCGATGATATCCATCAGATAGCCGAGCACGTCGGGAGCCACCCGGCACTCGGTATAGGCAGAGCGGACATACGCCGTCTGCTCCTCGGTGACCACACACTCGAGCGAATCAATGATGTCGATCGTCGAGGCACGGGAAAGAACCTGCATTTCCTGCTCGCGGGTCATATAGCCGAGCGACAGCCGCATAAAGAAGCGGTCGGTCTGCGCATCGGGCAGGGGGAATGTGCCATAGGATTCCAGCGGGTTCTGCGTGGCCATTACCATAAACGGCTCGGAAAGTCTTGTCGTCACGCCGTCAACAGTAATCTGGCGCTCTTCCATCGACTCAAGCAGACTCGACTGCGTGCGCGGCGTGGCACGGTTGATCTCATCGGCGAGCACGATGTTGGAAAACAGCGGGCCGGGGCGGAATTCAAATTCACCGGTTTTCTGGTTATAGAAGTTGATACCGGTCAGGTCCGACGGCAGCAAGTCCGGCGTGAACTGAATACGGCGGAAATCGCCGCCGATGGTCTTGGAAAATGCGCGCAGAAGCATCGTCTTGCCGGTGCCGGGTACGTCTTCCAGCAGCACGTGGCCCGAGCAGAGGAAGCACGTCAAAACCAATTCGATCACATCGTCCTTGCCGACGATCACCTTTCGGCAGTTTTCAAGAACCTTGTCGCGATATGCGGTAAAACGGGAGACATCCATTTTTCTCCATCCTTTCGTTGCAGAGAAATGCTGGTTCAATTATACCGAATATGAAATCAATTACAATCCCTTCATCGAAGAAAAAGCACGAAAGCCAAAGCGGTGTCCGAATAAGAAAACATAGATTCCGGACCACAAGCTGAGGCTTGTGGTCCGGAATCTATGTTTTCAGCCATTCCCGCCGGTGCTTTGCGGCAGTTCAAGGCGTTTTTTCGCCGTGCTACTGGATGTAACACAAGAA
>CAZUKJ010000048.1:0-9168 GCA_964620855.1 uncultured Oscillospiraceae bacterium | reverse complement strand
AGCGGGATGCGTGAAGGAAGGGACGCGGTGCGGGGTTGGCGGCAGGGCGTGACACAACAAAAAACCGGTGCGATTCTCAAAGGAATCGCACCGGTCTTTCTTATCAGGTTTTCTTGACGAAGCGCTCGCTGCACTGCGGACAGCGAATGCTGATTTTGCCCTTGCCCTTCGGCACGCGCACGCGCTGACGGCATTTTGGGCAGCTGTAATAGCGGTGGTCGCGGTCCTTCAGCCGCTTGAAAATTCCCAGAAACGCGGCATTTTCCTGACGGCGTTTTACGACATTGCGGGAGAACATGCGAAAGCACGTGTAAAGCAGCAGCGCACACGAGAGCAGGTTTAACACCGCCCAGCCGGTCGCAGAGCCGATCATGCTGACGACCATGCCCGCAATCAGCAGCACCCAGCAAAGCTGGTCTGCACCGGCGCGGCCCGACATAAAGTTTTGAATTGCATAACCAATTTTACGAAACATGTTTTATCACCGGAGTCCATTATACCGTCCTGCCCCGGTTTTACAACCATTCTCTTGCAAAATTCATAAAATATTTACGCTTTCCTCTGCAAAACCAGCGCGTTTCGCGGGGGTTTCCTCCACCCCGGCAGATATTCACTGCCCTTCCAGCGTAATAACCGGCACATGCGGCCGGTTGAACAGCCGAAACGGGACGCCTGAATTGCCGAGGCCGCGGCTGACTGCCATCTGCGTGCCGGACAGGCGGTACAACCCCGCCGTATACTCCGGAAAAAGCTCCCGGTCCGTGCCGAGCAGTCCGCCGACAAACGGCAGGCGGATCACGCCGCCGTGCCCGTGTCCGCAGAGAACCAGATCCACATCGAGCGCCGCCCACTGCTCCAGCGCATCGTTGCGGTGCGAGAGCATCACGACCGGCACATCGGGCGCCTGCTCCCGGATCTGCGACAGGAGCTGCTCCGGCTGCATCATGTCATACGGGCCGTTCGGGTCATGCACACCGGCAAGGATCAGGCGGCTTTCGCCGCGCGTGAGCGTGACAAACGCATTGGCCAGCACCGTCACCCCGGCCGACTCGAGCTGCTGCATGGTCTGCTGCGCCGCGCCGCAGGCCCACTCGTGATTGCCCGTGACATAGTACGTCGGCGCAAGCAGCACAAGCTGCTGCGCAAGCGGGAGTACAATCTCCAGCTCCTCCGGCGTGTCGATCAGATCGCCGCAGATCGCGATCAGATCGGGCCTCGCGCCGCGCACCGCCTCAATCAGCCGACCGTTGTCTTTGCCGAACTCCCTGCCCTGCAGATCCGCGAGCACCACGATGCGCAGCCCCTGAAATTCCTCCGGCAGCGATGCGATCGTGACGGGAAGAATCTCCGTCTCGATCGTCTCATTTTCATACCAGAAAAACCACACCAGCACGACCAAAAGCACGACCGGTGCGATGCGTCTGCGCCATGGCCGCATGTCCGATCACCCCGGATCAGTATACCATCCGGGGCAGCTCGGAATTTGTCGTTACGGCTCGACGAGCTTGGCGCGGATCGTTTCGATCACCGTCTCCGGCACGCCGATTTTCCGCAGATACTCGCAGACGCCGCCGTAGGTGTCGGTCAGATAGTCGATCAGCGTCAGCATGGACGAGGCAGGCGTGCGGAAGAACGGATCGTCCTCCGGCATGCCCGCGCCGAAGGTGCTGCGGATCATCCGGTAGACCGGCTGCAGATAGACTTCGCTGACGCAGTAATCCGCGGCGATATCCTCCCGGCTGACGCCGGCGATGGAGAGCAGATAGCACGTCAGAAGGCCCGTGCGGTCCTTGCCGGTCGTGCAGTGGTATAAGACGAGGCCTTCCCCGGCCGCCGCCACCGACAGCGTCTCAACCGCCCACTCGCGGCTGTCTTCGGCCATTTCGCAATACTGTTTTCCCCAGTCAAAGTTTCCGCCGTGCGGCTTGATCGTCGCCTTGGACTTTTCTTCGCCCACAACGGCCGCCTCATCGAACAGCGGCTTGTGGTGATATACCGCCGCCCCGGCCAGGCTCGACGGACGGCTGTGCACTTCCGGCGTGCTTCTCAGATCAATGGACATCGTCAACCCATAGCCGAGCAGCGCGTCAATGTCCTCTTGCGGAAGACCGCACGGCGCTTCGCTGCGGACAAACACGCCAAAGCGCGTCCGCTTGCCGTCCTTGGTTGCAAAGCCGCCGAGGTCGCGCGCATTGTAGAGATTCTGCAGCAGCAATCGTCTGGTATAAGGCATCATAATCCCTCCCGATGGTTCGTTTTTTATCATTTTATCATTAAATGCCGTCCGGTTGCAATCACATTGTTCATTTTTCCTTTTTCGGTCATTTTCTCATTGTGAAAGCTGCAATAATTTGATATAATATTCGAAAATGTTTTTTTGGATGTGCATCAAAATTGAAATACGGAACCTGGAACACAGCGGGCTATGATTCTCAGGCAGCAGAGAAGCTCACTGCCGCCGGTATCAGTCCGCTCACCGCGTGCGTGCTCTGCAGCCGCGGTTACGACACCCCGGAAAAAGCGCTGGATTTTCTTTCTCCGACAGAACAGCTCCTCGACCCCTTTGCACTGTGCGGCATGCGCGAAGCGGCCGACCGCGTCCGACTCGGTATTGAGCGCGGCGAATACATGGCCGTATTCGGCGACTACGACGTCGACGGCATTACCGCCACCGCCCTACTGACCGATTTTCTTCGCTGGAAGGGCGCGCGCTGCACAAGCTACATTCCCGGCCGCATGGAGGAGGGCTACGGTCTCAATGAGACCGCGATCCGTCAGCTGCAGCAAGAGGGCGTCCGGCTCATCATCACCGTCGACTGCGGCATCACCGCCATTGAGGAGGCGCTGCTTTGCCGGGAGCTCGGCATGGATCTGGTCATCACCGACCACCACGAGTGCAAAAACGAGCTGCCGCAGGCGTGCGCCATCGTCGACCCGCGGCAGAAAGCGTGCACCTATCCGAACTCCGCGCTGGCAGGCGTCGGCGTGGCGTTTAAGCTCGCCGCCGCCATTGACGGCAACCAGCAGGCCATTCACGAGCGCTACTGCGATCTGGTCTGCATGGGTACGGTTGCCGATGTGATGCCGCTCATCGGAGAAAACCGCGCGTTTGTACGCGCCGGTCTCGACGCGCTGCAGCAGCCCAGACGCATCGGCATCCGCGCGCTGATGGCCGAATGCGGCTGCGACGGCAAACCGGTCACCGCCGGTACGATCGGCTATATGCTCGCGCCGCGTATCAACGCCGCCGGCCGTCTCGGTCAGGTGGAACTGGCGCTTGAGCTGTTTATGACCAAAGACGCTGCCCGCGCCCGCCATCTGGCGTCGCAGCTGTGCGAGCTCAACCGTCAGCGTCAGCTGATTGAGGCGGAGATTTACGCCGACGCGGCCAACCGCCTGAAAAGCATCGAAGCGCCGAAGGCCATCGTCATGGCCGGCGAGACATGGCATCAGGGCGTGGTCGGCATCGTCGCGTCGCGTCTGGCCGAGGATTTCCTGTGCCCGGCGTTTCTGATCTGCATGGACGGCGACAAGGGCAAGGCGTCTTCGCGCAGCTACGGCGGCTTCCACCTGTTTTCCTCGCTGGAAGCGCTGTCCGATCTGCTGGAAAATTACGGCGGCCACGATCTGGCGGCCGGCTTTACCATTCGCCGCGACAGGATCGACGAATTCCGCACTGCGATCACGCAGATGGCCGCCGAGTTTTACCGGTCCGGCGAGCAGTCCACCGCACTGGAGATCGACTGCGCCGCCCCGCCGGAACTGCTCACGCTGCAAAATGTGCAGCAGCTCGACGAGCTCGAGCCCTGCGGCGCCTCCTGCCCGCGCCCGGTCTTCTACCTCGACGATCTGCGGATCGAGCAGCTGATGGAGGTCGGCGGCAGCAAGCATTTAAAGCTGCGGCTGCGCCGCGGCAGTCAGGTGTTCAGCGCGATCTTCTTTTCGATGAACTCCCTGCGCAGCGGCGTCTGCGAAGGAGACACGGTGGAGATTGCCTTTACGCCGCAGATCAATGAATTCCGCGGCGTCCGGTCGGTTCAGCTGAACCTGATCGACATCCGCCCCTGCAGCAAAACCCGCATGGCAGACAGCCGGGAATCCGCGCTCTACCAGCGTCTGAGCAGCAACAAGACCCTCTCCGCGGAAGAGGCCGAACAGCTGACGCCGAGCCGCGAAGAATTTGTTGCGCTCTGGAAATATCTCTCCGCCAACGCCCCCGGCGGCCTCCTGACAGACGACGCCGCCTGTCTGGCCCGCAAGGTCTCGCGCAGCACCGGATTGCCCACCAGCACGATGCGCACACGGGTCTGTCTGGACGTATTTCACGAACGCGGCCTGATTGATCTGCACACCCGTCGTCAGCAGGTACATATCCGCCTGACCGCATCCGGCCCGAAGGTGGATCTGAACAGCAGCAGTATTCTGATTCATTTGAAAGAACTCTCAAGAGGTGACTGACCTGTGGAATCTGTTTCCGAACATTATGCATTGATGAAAGCGGCCATTGCCGAGCACTGTCCCTCTGCGGACATGGCCCGGATCGACGCCGCCGTGGAATATGCAACCGAAAAACACAAAGACCAGAAGCGCAAGGATGGCTCTCCGTATCTCATCCACCCGCTTGCCGTCGCGCAGATCGTCGCAGAGATCGGACTCGATACCGACGCGATTCTGGGCGCGCTTCTGCACGACTGCATCGAGGACACCGACTCGACCTTTGACGAGGTCGCCCGCCTGTTCGGCGTGACGGTCGCGCAGCTGGTCGAAGGCGTCACCAAGCTGACCCGCGTGCAGTACTCGACGAGCGAGGAGCAGCAGATGGAAAATCTGCGCAAGATGTTCATGGCCATGAGCAAGGACATCCGCGTCATCCTCATCAAGATCGCCGACCGCCTGCACAACACCCGCACGCTCGAATACCAGACGCCCGCCAAGCAGATCAGCAAGTCCATGGAGACGATGGACATCTATGCACCGCTGGCGCACCGTCTTGGTATGCAGAAGATCAAGTGGGAGCTCGAAGACGCCAGTCTGCAGTATCTCGATCCGCAGGCCTACCAGCGGATCATGGAGTTCCTCGATCAGCAGAAAGCGTCCGGCGAGCAGTTTATGCAGACGATCCAGAGCGTGATTCTCGACCGTCTTCAGGCCGTCGGCATCCAGTGTACGATTCAGGCGCGCGTCAAGCACGTCTACTCCATCTACCGCAAAATGCACACCCAGCAGAAGGACATCAATGAGCTCTATGACCTTTACGCCTTCCGCGTGATCGTCGACTCCATTGCCGACTGCTACAATGTCCTCGGCCATGTTCACGACCTGTTCAACCTCGTCCCGGGCCGCTTTAAGGACTATATTTCCACGCCGAAGCCCAATATGTACCAGTCTCTGCACACGACCGTCATCGGCAAAGAAGGCATCCCCTTCGAGGTGCAGATCCGCACCTGGGATATGCACCAGACTGCCGAATACGGCATCGCCGCGCACTGGAAGTACAAGCAGAACGGCGACGGCTCCGGCTCGGAGCAGCAGTTTGAGTGGGTGCGCCGCCTGCTGGAGAATCAGCAGGACACTGAAGCGGAAGACTATATCAACTCCCTCAAGGTCGATATGTTCGACGACGAGGTCTTCGTCTTTACGCCGCGCGGCAAGGTCATCTCCCTGCCCGCCGGTTCGACGCCGATTGACTTTGCCTATGCCATCCACTCCGAGGTCGGCAACCACATGGTCGGCGCCAAGGTCAACAACCGCATCGCGGGCTACGACGCCGTGCTCAAAAACGGCGACATCTGCGAAGTCATCACCTCGCAGTCGGCCAAGGGCCCGAGCCGCGACTGGCTCAAGCTCTGCAAATCCAATCAGGCCCGCAATAAGATCAAGCAGTGGTACAAGCGCGAACGCCGTGACGAAAACATCGAGCGCGGCCGTTCCAGCTTCGACGCCGAGCTTCGGCATATCGGCATCAACCCGTCCGTCGTCCAGCACGAGGAACTGCTGCCGATCGTTCTGCGCAAGGTCGGCTTCGATTCTCTTGACGACATGTACGCCGCCATTGGCTACGGCGGTCTGACCGCGCTCAAAGCCGTCAACCGCGTCAAGGAAGAATTGATCCGCGCCAACCGTGTCGTGCCGAAGGAGGCCGCAGTCAAGCTCGATCTCACGCCGTCTGCTGCCAAGAAGCAGCATCACAGCGAATCCGGCATCATTGTCGAAGATATCGAAAACTGCCTGATCAAGCTCTCCCGCTGCTGCACACCGGTCCCGGGCGACGACATCGTTGGCTTCATCACCAAGGGCTACGGTGTTTCGATCCACCGCCGCGACTGCCCGAATGCCGCCGGTGCCGCATCTCCCGAATACTCCGGCCGCTGGGTCAAGGTCGCCTGGGAAGATGCGCCGACCGATCCGTTTACCACAACACTCGAAATCGACGCCGAAGACCGCGACGGTCTCGTGCTCGATATCGCCACCGTCATGGCGTCGCTCAAGATCCGCGTTACCGAACTTTCTGCAAAGAGTCTCCCCGGCGGCCGAGGCATGACAACGCTCTCGTTCGAGGTCCGTAACGTCAACGATCTCAACAACGTCCAGACCAAGATCCGCGGTATTCGCGGTGTGACCAATATCCGAAGGGGGCATAACTGATGCGCGCTGTCGTAACCAGAGTCAAGAGCGCGTCGGTCGAAATCGACGGTCAGATCAACGGCGAGATCGGTCAAGGTCTTCTGATCCTGCTCGGCATTGCGCCGGAAGATACCGAAGCGCACTGCAAAAAGCTCTGTGACAAGATCCTCGGTCTGCGTATTTTCGAAGATGACGACGGCAAAATGAACCGTTCGCTCTCCGATGTCGGCGGGCAGGTTCTCGTTGTCAGTCAATTCACGCTCTACGGCGACTGCAAAAAGGGCCGCCGTCCGAGCTTTATCGGCGCCGCCGGCCCTGACCACGCCATCCCGCTCTACGAGATGTTTCTCGCTGAGTGCGAGAAGCTCGGCTTCCCGCCGCAGCACGGCGAGTTCGGCGCGGATATGCAGGTTGCTTCCGTCAACGATGGCCCGGTCACGCTGATCATCGACACCGATATTATTATGTAAACTAATCTTGAGGTGACTTCCATGAAGATTTCTGCACTGCAGGTCGGCGAGCTCGCCACCAATTGCTATATCATCTGGGACGAAAATACCAATAATGCCGCCATCGTCGATCCGGGCGACAGCGGCAAGTACCTGCTGCACTGGCTGGCTGAGCGCGGCCTTTCGCTGCAGATGATCCTGCTGACGCACGCGCACTTTGACCATGTCGGCGGCGTGCGTGAGATTCTGGCCGGCAATCCCGTGCCGATCTATATCTGCAAGGATGAATTCAGCTATAACAACTCCATGTCGCAGGGCATGCTCGATGACGATTGGGACTATCGCTACGTCGACGAGGGCGATGAGATTGCGCTCGATGCGATCACCTTCCGCGTACTGCGCACCCCGGGCCACACGCCCGGCTCGGTCGTCTATCTCTGCTGCGATGTGATGTTCGCCGGCGACACGCTCTTTCAGGGTTCCTGCGGCCGCACGGACTTCCCCGGCGGCAGCTGGCAGAAGATGAACGAGTCGCTGTGCCGACTGTATCATCTTGACGGCGACTATACCGTCCTTTCGGGCCACACCGGCTCGACCACGCTCGAACGCGAGCGCAAAACCAACTTCTTTATGCTCCAGGCCGTACAGGACGAGGCATGAAGCTGTATCTGCGCGGGCACACGTACCGCTACGCCATGGAGCAGATCCAGCTCTCCCTATTTCCGGCTGAACGGGTAGAGTATGTAACGGCGCCGTTTGCCGGATGTGACGGCGCCGTTTCTTCGCTGTCCGAGGGCAGCATTTTCCTGACCGCAACGGCGAAAATCACCTGGCAGGGCCGTACCGCATCGGCACAGCGCCGCATCCGCAAGGAAACGGCAACCGAACCGCTGCGCCGCCAGATCCTGCGCCAGTGCTACTACCAGGCTACCGTAGCGCTGATCGGCGCCGAGCCGCCTTGGGGCGCGCTTTCCGGCGTTCGTCCGACCAAGCTCACAACGCGCCATTTGCTCGCCGGCGGCACGCCGGAATCGGCCGACGCGCTCATGCGCGACACATACTACGTCAGCCAGTCGCGCAGGAAGCTCTGCGTGGAGTGCTCGACGGAGTCCGCCGCAGCAGCCAGTCTGCTGGAGCCGGATGACGTTTCGCTCTACGTCGGCATCCCCTTCTGTCCGACGCGCTGCATCTACTGCAGCTTTGTCAGTCAGGCTATCGAAAAAAGCGGTAAAATGCTGGGGCAGTATCTCGACGCTCTGCTTAAAGAGATCGAGGTGACAGGCGAGCTGCTGCGGCAGCTTGGCGTCCGTGTGCGCACCGTCTACATTGGCGGCGGCACGCCGACCACGCTTTCGGCCGAACAGCTTGACCGACTGATGGGCACGCTCGACCGCTGTATTGATAAGTCTGCCCGATTGGAGTACACCGTCGAGGGCGGGCGTCCCGATACACTCGACCGCGAGAAGATGGCTGTCATCGCCAAATACGGCGCCGACCGCATCAGCATCAACCCGCAGACAATGAACGACAACGTGCTGCGCGCCGTTGGCCGCCGCCACGATTCGCAGATGATCGTAGACTCGTTCCGGGATGCACGCGAGGCCGGATTCGATGCGATCAACATGGATCTGATCGCCGGTCTGCCCGGCGATACAGCGGAATCGTTTGCCGATTCGCTCGCCAAAGTGCTCGCATTGGGGCCGGAAAACATCACGGTTCACACGCTGGCGCTCAAGAAGGGCGCGGCATTGTTCGAACGCCGCGAGAACCTGCCGTCTGATGACGACGTCAGGACGATGGTGACCGACGGCGAAGCCGCTCTCCGCGAAGCGGGCTACGTTCCCTACTACCTCTACCGCCAGAAATACATGTCCGGCAGCTTTGAAAACGTCGGCTGGACCAAACCGGGTTACACCTGCCTTTACAACATTTACATGATGGAGGAACTGCAGACGATCCTCTCGGTCGGCGCCGGCGGTATGACCAAGATCAATTTCGAGGGCGGTAAGCTCGTCCGTTTCCACAACCCCAAGTATCCGAAAGAATATATCGAACGCATCGGTGACGTATGCGCACAAAAGCTCGACCTGCTGCG
>CAZUKJ010000047.1:8424-9314 GCA_964620855.1 uncultured Oscillospiraceae bacterium | reverse complement strand
CCTCGAGCGCCTCTGCGCCCCTGCGCTGCGGTCTCATAAGAAACCATAGCCCCTTCCCTTGGCCATTTGCGGCGTTCTGGCTGGAGTCGGAACAGGAAGCAGACAGCAAGGCGGGCCCCGTCCAGAATTGGACGGGGCCCGCCTTTGTTGTATTACCGTTTCAAATGCCGAATCTTACGGATTCAGGACATTTTCGCAGAAGCGCTGGATCATTGCAGCGGCCTGCGCACGGGTTGCGATGTTCAGCGGTCTGAGCGTGCCGTCGGAGTAACCACCCACAACGCCGGTGGCAGTGGACCACTGGAGCGCCGGGATCGCGTACTCGCTGACGGAGAAAACGTCGGTGTAGGAGAGAATGTTGGTATCCTCGCCAACGCTCACATCAACGCCGGCCCACTTGGCATAGCGCCACAGCATGGTAGCCAGCTGCTGGCGGGTGACCGAGCTGGTCGGGTTGGTGCCGTCGGAGATGCCGGCTTCCACAGCCCAGGCCTTCGCCTCGGCCATATTGGCGGGATCTTCGCCGCTGATTCGAGCCAGCATCATCCAAATCTGCTGACGGGTCAGATCGTTGTTGGGATTGAAGGTGGTTGCGCTCGTGCCCTTCATGATGCCGTTTACGACGCAGTAGTGGATGCCGTTGTGATACCACAGAGTCGGGTCGCAGTCGGTGAAGCTGCTGACGACGCAGTCATCATCCTTCTCGCAAGCCGAGACATCGTCTGCATCGGTGGACGGAGTCTCAGGAACAACGACGCCGCCGGTAGCGGGCAGAACCTTGCCCTGCTCGATGATCTGTTCGCAGACGGTGCAGACCGTGTCGCCGGAGTAGCCGGACTCGGTCATGGTCGGAGCTTTGGCGCCGACGATTTCCGTTTCGCCATGGCCGG
>CAZUKJ010000047.1:0-8324 GCA_964620855.1 uncultured Oscillospiraceae bacterium | reverse complement strand
TTGCGGGGATCGCTTCGCCTTCGGCGATGGTCTCGCCGCAGTTCTGGCAGACTTCGTCGCCGGTGTAGCCGTCTGCCTCGCAGGTAGCTTCAAAAGCACCTACCAGCTCAGTATCGTGGCCGGTTGCGGGGATCGCTTCGCCTTCGGCGATGGTCTCGCCGCAGTTCTGGCAGACTTCATCGCCGGTGTAGCCGTCTGCCACACAGGTAGCTTCAAAAGCACCTACCAGCTCAGTATCGTGGCCGGTTGCGGGGATCACTTCGTTGTCGCTGATCTTTTCACCGCAGTCTTCACAGTACTTCTCGCCGGTGTAGCCGTCTTCCGTACAAGTAGGCGCTTTGGCACCAATGGTTTCGATGTCTTCGTGCATACAGGTGCTGGTCATAACAAGCAGACCGGAGAACAGATCGGCGTTGTATTCGTACGTCCAGGTTTCGTAGCTAAAATCTTCGTACACTTCGCCAACATTGTCCACAACAGTAAGTGCACCGCTGGAGGGCGTGTAGCGAACGATCTGGTAATAGCTGCCGTTCTGCGTAAACAGCATGAACACATCACCGGTCATGGGGTCATAGTCCATGGCCATGGGGTTGCCATCGGAGTCGCCGTAGACGCCCTGATTCTGCAGAGTGGTGGTCTTCTTGACAGTGCCTTTCTCCAGATCCAGAATGAAGACATAGTCATCGTAGCTGGTATAGCTGTAGATCACACCATCGGGATCCGTGGTCAGCGTATAAATGTTGGAATGGTCATTGCCGAAGCTGTACAGTTCCGTCAGCGTGCCGTCTTCCAAATCAACTTCATAGATAGCACAGCCGCCCGAATATTCGGAGTCCCACTCATAGGTGGAGTTATCATCGGTGTACAGATAGAAGAAGTTTGCAGAATAGCATCCGATGGCCAGCATCCGATTTTCAGCGCCATCCCAAGTCAGATCGCGAACTTCAAAATAAGGCGTGACGGTCTCTATGACACCGGTATATTCCTCGACATAAGCTTCGTCGACTTCCACACCCGCATCACCCAGATACTGACGCTCAAAGGTTTCGAGGTTTTCGATCACAAAGAACTGGTTCTCGGTGTCATAACCGTAGATCTTGCCGCCAACCATTGCCATGGAACGGACAGCTGCATAAGACTCAGACTCGGTCAGGTTCGTGACCTGAGTGGGATCGGCTCTGTTGACCATTGCAAAGCAGGCATCCGTCCGGTTGTAAGTCAGCAGATAGTCACCGTCGTCATAGACAATCACGGTGCAGGCGGAGGTGTAAACATTGCCTTCCTGATCCTCGACAGCAACAACGACCGTCGCTCTGCCGGGACCCACAGCGGTCACAACGCCGCTGCCATCCACGGTGGCAACAGACTCATCGGAGGAGCTCCATTCCAGTTCGGCAACGCAGCCGTTAGGACGGAGGAATGCAGACAGCTCGACCGTGCCGCCGATTTCCAGTTCTTCCTGCTGAGAAATCAGGGTCACGCCGACCACATCGTTGGGGATCTCGGGATACGCATCCGCCAGGATGTACATACCGGTCAGGGAGGAACCGGCATAGCCGATCTTGCCCAGTTCATAGATCGCTTCCGCTTCCAGATCAATCAGGTACAGACCGTTGACGGTGATGGGATCAAAATAGCTGGCCTGGAACATCGGAGACCAGTAGATATTGCCGGTGTCATAGTCATAGGCCATGGAAGCCAGCTTGTTGCACTGGATGCCAAGGTCAAAGACCACCTCGTAGGTGCCGTTTTCCACATCCAGCTCATAGAGCATGGCGTTGGAATAGACATAGGACCAGCTCCAGGGATCATATTCCACATCGCTGGCGGAGATGGCGTACAGAGTGCCGTCCGCGGTTGCGGTCAGGCTCATGAAGAAGGGCTCGGTTGCCATGCACGGGACCAGAACGCCGGTCGCCATGTCGACCATATACAGATCGGAGGAGCTGTCGTTCGCGCCGGCCACGGCAAACATGGTGCCGGTGGTGTAGTCGAAGGTCATGTCATAGACGAACGGGAATGCATCGCCCATGTCGATCGTGGTTTCGACCTCATAGGTCGCTGCGTCGATGATCATGAACTGGAAGGTCGCTTCCCAATCCGTGGAATCGTAGCCGTAAGCATAGAGCTTGCCGTCCACATATTCCTCGGCATAGAGCAGATAACCGCAGGAGTCGAGGTAAACGATGCTGTTGGTGGGATCCTGGTCGTTAAACTTGGCCCAGACTTCGCCGCCGCCGGAGTAGACGTCCGTGACAACGAAACCGTTGATGTAGCCGGTGGAATTCTTGACGAGTACGGAGAAGGAGAACTCATAGGTTTCGCCCTCGTCGAACAGGATGCCGTTCACGGTGGTGCTGCCTTCCGCGACACCGACGACCATGCCGTTTTCAATCTTGGCGACGGTCTCATCGGCGGAAGTCAGAGTGTAATTCTGGTTGGTTGCGTTCAGCGGCTCGATGGTCAGAGTCGGGAGCTGGCTTCCGTCAACCATCAGCAGCATATCTTCTGCGGTAACACTGGTGACAGGGACATACGGCAGCTCATCGATTTCTTCGGGAATGGTATAAAGGCCCATAAACTCGAACAGGCCGGAGCCGGTGGGATCACCCAGAGCCAGAGCATAGGGCTCGTAGGCAAAGATGTCGATCCAGAACAGGTTGACAGTCTCCGGGTTGGCCCACAGCAGCACGCGGTTGTTGTGGTCGAAGCACATGGACTGCCCGTAGTACAGGGTGCCCAGACCTTCCATGATGTAAACCGGTTCAAGCATCATGGTCACATCGCTGTCAGACAGCGCTGCGGCCTCGCCGGCAGACAGAGGCAGCCAGCCGCCGCCCATATCGGCCTCATACAGGAACAGGTAGTACAGAACGCCCTCGGAGGAGATGGCATACAGGCCGCCCTCGGTATCGCAGGCCAGAGTCAGATAGAAGTCATAAACCTGAGCGATATCGACCAGAGCGCCGGTGTTCATGTTGACATATTGCAGCGTGGAGCAGTAGTTGCTCTGGTCCACAGTGACTGCATACATGTAGCCGGAGGAGTAGTCGTAAGCCATATCGGCGGGAACGAGGGTGACGGCGCTGCCCAGAGCAACACACTCACCGGTTTCCGGGTTGAAGCGGTAGAACTGGCCGTTGACATCATAGCCGTAGATGTTGCCGTCATGGCCGTTGTAGTCGGCAGCCATGAAGTCCACGGGCGAATCATACAGGCTCGTGTAGCTCATCTCGGCCAGATCGATCGAGATCCAGTTTTCATAGTCGCCGGTGTAGTTGAAGTAGTTGTAGGCATACAGGGTGCCTTCCACATTGACCACATTGACCACGCAGGATGCGGAAACACCTTCGCAGGCGGCGGTGATGATGGCAGTGCCCTCGGAGAGCGCGGTGATCACACCGTTGGTCACAGAAGCAACGGAGGCATCGCTGGAAGTCCAGACAATATCCTCTGCCGGCTCATAGTTCCACGGCAGGATGGAGGCGGACAGCTGCGCGGTTTCGCCGACGCTGAGGTTCAGGCTCTCGGCGCTGAGCAGGATCGCGGCAACTGCTTCGCCCTGCGGCAGGGTGTAGTCATCTTCGTCCAGCGTCAGCAGGCCGACACACTCGGCGTCCACGGGGAATTCCACGGCAGACATGGTGGGATACTCGCCGCTGACATCGATGGTGAACAGCTCGGCATCGCTGGTGTAGGTGAAGAATGCATAGTAGATGCACTCGTCAGCGGAGCTGTAGGTCATGGACTGGGCGTAGTACGGAGTTGCATAGCCGCCGTTGGCGCGGGTCAGCTTGATCGCGTTGCCGTCGGCATCGGTAACCGCTTCCAGTTCCCAGGTTTCCTGATTGACCTTGTACAGACCGTTGTTGTAATACTTGATGGCGTAGATCTCGCCGTCGTCGGTGGCGGCCATGGCGTAGGGCAGCGCGTAAGCGCTGGTGGACTCAGCCAGAGTGGTCAGCTCGCCGGTCAGGAGATCCAGGGTGGACAGGGTGTAAATTCTGCTGTAGCCGTCTTCGGTCAAAGCCCTGGTGGTGACATACATGGTGTCATCGGCCTTGTTGAAGGTCATGTCCAGAACGTTGACGCCCAGGTTGCAGATGGTCTTGCGGAAGAACAGACCCGGCTCCATAACGAGGAAGTTGTAGCCGGCATCGACCGCGAAGATGTAGCCGTCGACATACTCCGCCGCGTTGATGGCGTAGTACTCGTACATGTCGTTGGTCAGCTGGGTGGTCTCGGCAGTTTCCTTGTCGATGGTGATCCAGCCGTACAGAGAGTCGTCCCAGATCGCGGCGTCATACACGCGGTAGGCGTACAGCGCATCGGAATCGACTTCCGGCTTGTTGCCGTCAGCGGGCAGCTGACTGCCTTCAAGCTTGATCGTGTAGTAGGCTTCGTTGGCGCCGTAGTCACACAGAGCCAGCGTGAACTCAGAGCCGAGATCGGTGATATCCAGAACCACGGTATAAGAGCCGTCGGCCATCTTCGTAAATTCGTCGCTGTCGGCCAGGATGGTGGAGCCGGACGGCGTCAACAGGGCTGCGTAAGCGGGCGTGGATTCGTCCGTGAAACGCAGGGTCATCAGCAGTCTGCCGTCGTAAGAGGTGGTCGTGATGGCGCCAGTTTCCACCAGCTCGGGGGCATTCCAGTCAAGCGTCAGCGGGATGGTGATGGACTGCTGCTGATAGGCGCCTTCGGCCTCGAGCGTAGCGGTGATGACCAGATCGATCTGGGTGCCGCTCGGCAGCGGATTGCCGTCGATATCGGTGAAGTCGTACATCTTGCTGAACCACCAGGAGTGGACGTACGGAATGACGGAACCGTAGTTGGACAGGTACATGGTCTTCCATGCATTCTCAGCGTCCTGCCAGTAGACTTCTTCGCCATCGACCTGATAGGAGAAGTACAGGTGGGTCGCGTTGCGCATCAGGGACAGGTAGATCTCAGACAGGTTGTCCAGATAACCGTCGCCGTTGTTGGAGATGACGTTGTTGGCGGGATCATAGGCAATGTTGCCGTCGTCGTCCAGAGTGGCGCCCACATACGGGTTGATACCCAGAACCCAGCTGGAGCTGCCCAGATCGGTCCAGAAGACATTATAGTATTCGTTGCCTTCCGGCAGACCGTCGGCCGGAGTCACGCCCCAGAAGCTGTTGTCATACCAGTAAGCGGTATCGAACGCGGGGGCCTCGGACCAGTCGCCGTAGAAGCCAAGGTACGGGATGCTCAGGTCTACGCCGTCCGCATTGGTCAGGTAGACAAAGCCTTCCACATAGCCGCCGTTGGGATAGTAGGTGTCGAGGAAGCGCTTGCCATCGGCGTTCAGGGTGATCGTAACGGTAACGTCTGCGGTGCTGTTGGCAGACACGGTGACCGTGTTCTGGCTGAAGGTCACGCTGCCGCCGAGGGTGGTGTCGTAACCGATCATGAACTGCTCCACGCCGTAGTCGATGACGTCTTCCGTCAGCAGGCTCGCGGTGAGCTCGTAGGTTTTATCTTCGCTGCTGAAGTTATGAACGGTAAAGGTGAAGGAGAAGGAGCCGTCGGCGCTGGCACCCAGCTCGGCCTTGGGCTTGTTATCTTCCTTGCCGGCCACCGTCACATAGGCTTCGGAGGTCACAGCATTGTAAGCGTTGACCAGACCGGCGCCCTGCTGGCGGGGAGAGGCTTCAACTTCGGACTCGATGTCCACAACGGGCTCCGCAGTGCTCATGAGAAGCGCGTTGGTCATTTCACGAAGCTCAGCGGCGTCGGTGATGCCGACCACTTCCTTCAGGTATTCCTTGACCAGAGCAGTCATACCGGAAACCTGCGGGGCAGACATGGAAGTACCGGACATCAGACCGTAGGTACCGCCGTCATAGCAGGAATACACACTGCCGCCGACGCCGGCCATATCGGGAGCCAGGCCCAGAGCGGGGTCGGGACCCCAGGAGCTGAAGGAGCTCATCTGACCGCCGGCTTCGTCAACCACGGCCTTCATCTCATCGTAAACGGTGAGGATCTTGGTCTCCTGAGCGGCCATGTATTCGCCGCAATCCAGGCTGACCAGCACGCAGGGAACATTGCCGGAGACGCCGTCCATCAGGTTGCCGTCGTCGTCGGTCATAGACATGCCGAAATTGGAGATGGAGCCGGCGACATTGTTGGTGATAACAACACCAATGGCGCCGTTGGCTTCGGCGTTGGCCAGCTTCAGAGCGAAGTTGATGGAGCCGCGGGCGATGACTGCGACCTTACCGGTCACATCCAGACCCTCGAAGTCCGCTGCTTCGCCCAGACCGGGAACCATGACATATTCCAGTTCCTGACCGGCCAGAGAGTCGAAGGTGACGTACAGGCCATTGGCTTCGCTGTACATGTAGTCCACGCCGCCCACGGAAAGGACAGGCGCAACGACCTGCGCGTTATCCACGGAGGCGATGGAGTTTACGTTGACGTAAGTAGAGGGAGAACCAACCGCCGCGTTATCGGGGTTGCTGGTGGTGTTCATGTCGGTGCCCCACAGGTTGCCATAGGAGCTGGTGCCGTCGTTGCCGGCGGAGATGTTGACAACCGTTGCGGTGTTGGCAATACCGGCATAGACACTGTCGATGAATTCCTCGGCAGAGGATGTAAAGCCGGCGGAGCTGCCCAGAGACAGGTTAACCACATCAGCACCCAGGGTCAGCGCATCTTCCAGAGCGGCGACGATATCGTCGGAATAAGCACCGCCGTTGGCGCCGAAGACCTTCATGACAAGCAGCTGCGCGTCGGGAGCCATACCCACAACGCCGGAACCGTCGACTGCATTGGCGGCAGCAATACCGGCAACATGAGTGCCGTGGTCGCCCATGGAGTCGGAGGAGTGGTCAGCGATCAGGTTGGCGTCCACATAGTTGAACGCGTAGGGGATCTTCTCGCTGCGATACAGATCGGAAGCCGTGACGTCGTCCATGTAGTACTTGTAGGCGTTCAGGTTTTCCAGAACCGCAGCAATGCTGTCGGTTGTCATGGAAGCGTCCGCAGGATCAGCGGCAAAAGAGGGGTGATCCAGATCAAGGCCGGTATCAATGATGGCGATGGTCATGCCGGAACCGGTCAGGCCCAGTTCCTCCCACACGGTGGGAACGCCGGTCATACCACCGGAAGAGACGGTGTACGGCTCATAGGTCGTGCCGGTCACCACAAGGGTGTCGTCGGTCACGGGGTGATACACGGGCATCAGGAACACGCTCTTGACGCCGGGGATCTGCGCAATGGCCTCGAGGTTGCCGAACTCCGTGGTGATGGAGAAGGCGTTGGCCAGGTAGGTAAACTGACGGTCTACCTGCAGCGTTGCGCCGCCGAGCACATCTTCCTCAATGGCGGCGATGACACCACTCTGCTGCCGCTCCAGAGCAGTCTGGCTCTTCGCGGGAACAGAGTTGATGTCGCTGTACTGATTGACCAGCGGTTCCTGCTCCAGAACGACGAAGGCGGAGACGACTTCGCTGGCGGAGTAGGTCTCGGCTGCTTCGCGCAGCTCAGTCACAGAGGCAGGCAGCTCAGCGGTCAGATCAAGACCGGAGGGCTTCTCAGTGAGCGTGGCGGACCATGCCGAGTTTGTGGTGACAGAACCTGCCGCAGCGGCGTTGTTGGCCTGCGCAGAGAAGGTGTCTTCACCGCTCTGAACAGACGATCCGCTTTCGACAGAAACACCGGAAAGATCGTCCCGCAGGGTGGCGAGGCGAGTTGTTCCGTTTTCGGAAGTAATGACTTCCGGTTTCTGTGCGGAGGCAGCTTCTGTTGCTTCCAGCTGAAGCTCGGTGATCTCAGCTCCGCTGTACGCGTCAGCGCCGGTGGTTGCAGTGGCGACAGGCGCGATGCAGCTGAAGAGCATGCAGAGCACAAGCATCAGTGTCAGCAGTCTTTTTGCTTTCATTCTTTTTCCTCCTATTGGTTTTTTGTAACGAAAACGCAGATGCGTTACCGATACATGGTTTGGGCGAAGTCTTCAGCAGCGATACTTCGCCATGTATAATTATAGAAAAACATACCAGAATTGCAACATAAAATTTGCTGTAATTCAATAAAAATCGAAGCAGGATAAACCGAAAAAAATGCGGCAGGGCGGTTTTTTCGGTTGGCGACAGTTTTCGGGGGATATTGGATAATTTTTCGCCATCCCGAGTCTGTCATTGCGAAATAGTGCGCACACTGGTGTGGCAATCCGCATCCCCAAGGGACGAAGAAACGCAGGGGAACAGAAGCAACGGAGAACGGATTGCCACGTCGCTTCGCTCCTCGCAATGACAAAGCTGAGAGTGCGATGCGAGTATTTACACACGAATTCTACA
>CAZUKJ010000046.1:0-9498 GCA_964620855.1 uncultured Oscillospiraceae bacterium | reverse complement strand
TTTCGGCACAGCACGCTGCGCCACTTAAAATACTGCCTTATGTTGCTGTGCCGAATGCAACTCTCCCTTTGCTTTTAACGGTTCCCGAGCTGCCAGAAGGCAACGGCACTGGCGGCGGCAACATTGAGCGAGTCGACGCCGTGGGACATGGGGATCTTTACGGTGTAATCGCAGCCTGCGATGGTCGGTTCGGCCAGACCGTCACCCTCGGTTCCAAGCACGACGGCCAGCTTCTCCTCGGCATTGAGCTGCGCGTCGGAGACAGGGACAGAGTCATCGGTCAGCGCCATTGCCGCGGTTTTGAAGCCCATCGTTTTGAGTTGCGCGAGATCGTCGATCCATGTCCACGGGATCTGAAAGACAGTCCCCATGCTGACGCGGATGGAACGCCGGTAGAGTGGGTTGCTGCTTCCCGTTGTCAGTAAAACAGCATCCATATTCAGTGCGGCAGCAGAACGGAAAATCGCACCAACGTTGGTCGGATTCATCACCTGATCGAGCACCGCTACACGTCTTGTGCCGGCACAGACCTGCTCGATCGTCGGAAGCGCCGGACGGCGCATCGCGCAGAGCATTCCGCGCGTGAGCGGAAAGCCGGTCAGCTGCTGGAGGACTTCAAACTCTGCGGTATAGACCGGGATATCTCCGCAGCGGGAGAGGATATCCTTCGCCTGTGTGTCAATGTGTTTTTTCTCGACCAGAACGGAGACCGGTATACAGCCGGCGTCCAGCGCCCGCTCGATGACCTTCGGACTTTCTGCGATGAAAATGCCCTGCTCCGGATGCTCCCGGTTGAGCAGCTGTGCCTCGCTCAGCCGCGCATAAACATCCAGCTCCGGAGCGGAAAAATCATGAAGTTCTATGATAGCTGCCATGTCGGCCTCCTTGAAGGAACGATTGCTCTCATTATAGTGGCAGGGAAGAACCCTGTCAAACGATTGTATTTGCGAAAAATTTGTGGTATGCTGATAATAGAATATCAGAAACCGGGAGGGCTCACAGATGAACCGTGATAATCTGGAACATACCGTCGTGCTGTACGACGAGGATGAAAATGAGATCAAGTTCGCGTTTCTCGACCAGATCGCGTACGGCGGTGCGGAGTTTGCCGTTCTGCTGTCGACGGATGAGGTCGAGGAGCCGGAATTGGTCATCTTGAAAATTGAAACAGACGCTGACGGTGAGGAGACGCTTGCCGATGTGGAAGACGAGGCGGAACTCGACGCCGTATTCGCTATCTTTGAGCAGCGCCACGCCGAGGACTTTGACTTCGCGGACTGAAGAGCGGAGAATTTGAAATGGAATACAATACTGTGCTCTGTGCATGAATGGCAGCAGCGGATCGTACACAGAGTCCGGCTCGAAAGGACGGACAGGGGAAGACCGGTGGTGAAAAACCACTGGTCTTTTGTCGCATTATGCCATATCTTGTCCCAGAACTGGTAAGATCAGGATTATTTGTCGAAAAGTCACGAGCGGTTTCTACCATAAAATGGTAGAATTAGCTTGAAATACAAAGACGCGTGTGCTAAATTTAAAGCATCGCAGCGATAAAAGAAAAACAGAAACTACTACCATGAATTTTTTTGAATTTGAGAGAGGTCGGTACGATGGAAAAGCGTATTAAAATCATGTTGGCTGACGGAAATGAGGACTTTGTCTGTCAGCTCAAACATGCCATTTCCGAAGTCGATGGGTACGATGTAGTCGGAGTTGCGCTGGATGGACAGCAGGCTGTGCAGATGCTTTCTGAGCTTCAGCCGGATATTTTGATGATGGATCTGATGCTTACCAAGCTTGACGGCCTGTCTGTGCTGCAGCAGATGAATGAAATGCCGAGCAAGCCGACAACGATGATTGTCTCGGCAATGCTTTCGGACTATGTGGTGTCGCAGAGCACGGCGCTCGGCGTGCAGTATCTGATGCCGAAGCCGTGTGATCTGCGTGCAGTGATCGGTCGGATCAAAGAGATCCGCGAGGTGCAGAGCCAGTCAGGCGAGGTGGTCGACCTGCGCCGGCAGGAAGTCAATATGGAGGCCATGGTCACGAATGTGATCCATGAGATCGGCGTTCCCGCGCACATTAAGGGATACCAATATCTGCGCGAGGCAATCCTGATTGCGGTAGACGATATGGAAGTGATCAACGCGATCACCAAGGTGCTCTATCCGCAGGTTGCAAAGACGTTCTCCACGACACCGTCGCGTGTGGAGCGCGCAATCCGACATGCGATTGAGGTCGCGTGGGACAGAGGCGATCTGGAGACACTTCAGCGCTTCTTTGGGTATACGGTCAGCAATTCCAAGGGAAAACCCACTAACAGTGAATTCATTGCGCTCATTGCCGACCGCCTGCAGCTGCAGCTGAAGGAGATGCAGTTTCGAAAAGCCTGAGCCGGAGCGGCCGGAGTGACTGCGGCGGCAGAATGATCCTGCACAGAATCAAAAAAGGGTTGTTGCAAAAAGCAACAACCCTTTTCCATTTGGGATCAGCAGGCGCTGACGATGATCTTGCCGGTATAGGCCTTGCCGGCTTCCGGAATGATCGGCTCGCCGTCGACAGTGACCTTGCCGTTGAGCACGGCGCCTTCATTCACGGTCAGCGCGGTCAGTTCGCCTTCTTCGGTGACGTTCCAGACGGAACCGGCCTCAAGGACGACTTCAGCGGCGTTATCGCCATTGAAGAACACGCGGTTGACAACATGACCGAGGTAGTAGTACTCATCAATGGTGAAGTGCGTGTTCTGCTCGCCCTTCTCGTTGACATGGATAGTCTCGGTGGCAGAGATGCCGCCGTTGAGCGTCGCGCCGGCGCCGAGGGTGACATACATCTGCTTGGCTTTCTGGCCGTAGTAACCGGAGCCATTGTACAGCGAGCCGTTGAGGGTGACATCGCTGGCCTTGAAGTTGACAAAGAACATCGGCTCGTGCATGTACGGCTCCGGTTCGCCATCATCCATCGGCGGCATCGGCGGCATTTCCGGAGGCGGCATCATGCTGGAGATCTGGCCGTTCTCGCTCGGCCAGCCGGCCTTTTCGTTGAACTCGGTGTAGAAGTGCAGCTCGTACTTGCTGCCCCAGTCGACGCCGACAGTAGCGTCGTCATCATCGATGATCTGCAGGATGACGCCGTCTTTGACGTTGATCTGCGAGCCGTCGTTGATGTCGATGTTGATGCCGCCGCAGCGCATCAGGAAGGCGGCATGCTCGGTGTTCATCATGGTACCCTCGGTAAAGGTGAGGTTGGAAATGTCGTGCGCCATGATGCCGAAGCAGTCGGAGTTCAGCTCGCTGATACGGCCTTTGCCTTCGCCTTCATAGAGGACTTCGCCCTTGGCAGAGACGACACGAAGGTTGCCCTTCGAGGATTTGTAGATGGCGTTGCCGGTACGGGCAATGCCGATATAAGTACCGACATTCATCTTGACGCCGTGGAATTCTTCGTCGCAGCCGAGAATGTAGGTGCCGTAGCCACTGCCGTACTTCTTGTAGTACGGGTTGACCTTTTCCGCTTCCGGATCGCCGACGAGCGTCAGGTCGGAGTCGATGACGGCAAGGACATTTTCAAAGCCGTTGTCCGTCGACAGAACGCCCCAGTTGCGGGCGACAACGTCCGTGTTGACAAGGACGGTGGAGGCTTTTCTGCCCATCAGGTTGGTGCCGCGGGCGTTGCCGGTAATGCCGAGAACCCACGGGGGAGCAACCATGAAGTTGAAGTCTGCCGTGTTGACGTAGCCATCGTAGAGTTTGCCGCCGAGAATGCTGAGCTTGGAGTCTTTGACAATGACGTCCGCACCGTTGTCGGCATAGATGGCACACTTGGCGACGCCTTCGGTCGAGATCTCGCAGTTTTCAATTTCAACGTGCGCGTCGTTGTAGGCGGCAACGGCAGAGCCGAGACCGATAAAGTCGCAGACTTCGGAGCCGTCGGCCTTGGTGATAAGGCTGATCTTGGAGTTCTTCAAAGAGAAATTGACGCCTTCGGTGATGATGCCGTTAAAACCGGGATCATCAGATTCGATCACAATGCCGTCAGCGCCTTCCGCGCTGTATTCACCCTGGATCACAGCCGTTTCGGACAGGTCGGAAAGACCGTTGGCGTCGACATACATTGCGCTGTGGAAGTCAATCTGCTTATCGGGACTCATTTCGCAGCTGAATTTTACATCAAGTTTGCTCATGGTAACACTCCTTAAAATTATGCTTGAATTTCCGCACAGCGCTCCGGAAAAATTCCCGGAGTGATGGATGGATACAGCATATATATTCATTATATTTGCTTTACATATGCAAGTCAAGGCGACAAGCAACGGCTCCTTGCATAAAAAAACCGCACACCAAATCGTTTGGCGTGCGGTTTTTTGTGCAAAACAGAGGATTAGCCGTTGACCTTGGCCTTCAGCGCGGAGCCGGCCTTGAAAGAGACGGCGGTAGACGCCGGGATCTCGATGGCTGCGCCGGTAGCCGGGTTCTTGCCGGTACGGGCAGCGCGCTCTTTGACTTCGAAGGTGCCGAAGCCAACGAGCTGGACCTTCTCCTTGCTCTGCAGAGCATTGGCAACGACGGTGGTGTAAGCGTTGACGGCAGCGGTGGCGTCCTTGACGCTCAGGCCGGATTCCTTAGCAACGGCAGCGATGAGTTCCTGCTTGTTCATGATATAGTGACCTCCAAAAAATGATTCTTTCTGTAATTACGGGTTTCCACGGTCTCCTATTGTAGAGGTACGGCGGTGGAATGTCAATTCTTTTTTGGCGTTTTCTCATAAAAAATGCCGGTTTTCTCGCTTTTTTTGCATGCAGTCGCAAAAAAACGTGCCCTGTTGACTTTCCGGCATAGCCCTGATATAATTCGGATTAAATGAGGTGCTAATTAGTTATGTGCTAACGAAATGATGGGAGGGTTTTTATGAGACCTGTCATTGGTGTCAGTCCGCAGTGGGACGAGGAAAGAAACCGCGTTTTTACGCTTGCGGCATATCCGGATTGGCTTGAGCGAGCCGGTGCGCTGCCGATTATGCTGCCGCTGACGCAGGATATCGATGAGTTGATGCAGTTGTGTGACGGAATATTGCTCACCGGCGGCCCGGATGTTGAGCCGTCGTACTACGGGGCAGATCGTTCACAGGCCTGCGGACCGGCCTGTGAGGCCCGCGATCGGATGGAGCTGGCGCTGCTGCAGGCCTGCCTGTTGCAGGGGAAGCCGGTGCTGGGGATTTGCCGCGGCTGTCAGGTAATGAACGTCGGGTTCGGCGGCACACTGTTTCAGGATCTGCCGTCGGAACGCCCGACGCAGATCGTGCACAGCATGCCGGAGCCGTATAACCGGAAGCAGCATACGGTGACGGTTGAGGTACAGTCTCGTCTGGCCGGGATCATCGGAGCGGGGGAGCACCCGGTCAATAGTATGCACCACCAGGCGGTACAGATGCCCGGCAAGGGGCTGATCGTCTCCGCAATGTCGGAAGATGGTTTTGTCGAGGGGATTGAGTACCCGGATGCAGCGTTTTGTCTGGGTGTGCAGTGGCATCCGGAGCGGCTTCCGGATGCGGAGGAAAGTATTCGTCTGGCAGAGGCCTTCGTGGCCGCTTGCCGGAAATAACAGGAGGGTTACGATGCCGAGTCAGGAATTTTTAAATCGTCCGGGCAGCATCTGGGAGCGTACAGAGTTCCCGGGGAAATCGCTTCCGGAACTGCGAGCAGAAATGGATGCGCGCGTGATGGGCGAATTGGTCGTCCCGGAGGGTGTTGCGGTTTCCGAGGGCAAGGTCGCCGGAATCCCCGGCCGCTGGGCCAACACCAACAAGGGCACGGGTCGTATGCTGTTGTATATCCATGGCGGCGGCTTCACGCTTGGCTCGTCTGCAATCGCGTTGCCGTACGTGACGGAACTGGTGCGCCGCTTTGACGCAGACTCGTTCTCGCCGGACTATCATCTGGCGCCGGAGTATCAGTTCCCGACGAACATCGAGGAATGCTGGGCCGTCTACACCGGCCTTCTGAAATTGGGCTACAAGCCGGAAAACATCATTCTCACCGGTGAGTCTGCCGGTGCGACGATCATTCTGGCGCTGCTCCATCTGTGCAAGCAGAATGGTGTGCCGTATCCGGCGGCTGCTGTTCCGCTCTCTCCGGTCACGGACGCGGTGCAGCAGGGAGAGAATGAAGAGGCGGTTCTCGACGGGCTCGACGCCGGCCAGGAGATCTGGAATGTGTACTGCCCGGGGGCAGATCTGCGCGATCCGCGGATCAGCCCTGCAATGGGTGACCTGACAGGCTTCCCGCCGATCTTCCTGGTCGCCGGCGGCGCAGAGGTGCTGATGAATGATTCGCTAATCTTTGCCAATGCTGCTGCCAAAGCGGGTGTGGATATCCAACTGAAAATCGGAAAGGATATGATCCACACCTATCCGCTCGATTATCTCGACTATCCGGAAGCCCGGGAGGCGTTTGAGCAGATCAGTCTGTTTATGAAGACGCGGTGGGGACTGTAAAAAGGAGTGCGGGTATGAAGTTTGTAGACCTGAGTGTGCCGATTGTGCACGGGCTGCCGGTCGATCCGCCGGTGCAGATCCCAACAATCGAATATACGAACCATAAAGATTCTGTTGACGAGATGCTGACCTTTTTCCCCGGAACGACCAAAGAGGACCTCCTCGACGGCGCGGGATGGGCCGTTGAGAAAGTGATTCTCGGCACACATACGGGAACGCATATTGATGCCCCGTATCACTACCACCCGACGATGAACTGCGGCGAACCGGCATGGACGATCGACGAAGTGCCGCTGGACTGGTTTTACGGAGATGGCGTTGTGCTCGACTTTACAGACAAGCCGGATGGCTATGTTTGCACACCAGAGGACTTGCAGGAGAAACTCGGTGATATCGGCTATACGCTCAAACCGGGCGACATTGTGTTTGTTCGGACGGCCGCGGCTGCGGCATGGGGCAGCCCAAAGTACCTGTCAACCGGCTGCGGTTTTGGCCGCGCGGCAACGCTCTGGCTGATTGAGCAGGGGGTGCGTCTGGTCGGAACGGATGCGTGGAGCTGGGATGCGCCGCTCGGCCTGATCGCAGAGCATTTTCGTGAGACCGGCGACAGCAGTTTGATCTGGGAAGGCCACAAGGCAGGTGCGGAGAAGGCGTACTGCCAGATCGAAAAGCTGTGTAATCTGGAGAGCCTGCCGCCGTATGGCTTTCGCGTGAGTGCATTCCCCGTGAAGATCGAGCGTGCGAGTGCAGGATGGGCCCGCGTGGTTGCCATGATCGACGACTGAGCAGACGGGCAACAATGCGGCGTGCCTGCCGGCTGCCGAAATAATAAAATGACATCAGGACTTTTTCCGGGCCGCAGGTTTCTTCCTGCGGCCCGGATGGCGTTCTTATGAGAACACAGTAAGATTTTACCGGTACTTTTTTGATGATGCTGTGTGAATTTGCCTTGCTGTAATCTGAGGAGTTTGATATAATTACAATGTATATCCCTTTTAAAAGAAAGAAGCGACTTGATTGAACGAAATACTAACCCGGCAATTTCTTGTAGGGTCCCGGGATACGGACCTGTTTGGCATGTGCCGCCCGTCGGCACTGCTCGGCATGTTGCAGCAGATGGCGACGGAGCACTCCGTCTATCTTGGCCTGTCGCGTGATGAGCTGCTTGAAAAGTACCACTGTGTCTGGCTGCTGGCGCGCACCTGGTATCGGCTCGATCAGCCGCTGTACCACGATCAGCAGCTGACGATCTCGACCTGGAGCCGCGGCGCAAACGGCGCTGTGAGCTATCGTGACTTTGACCTGTTCGTCGATGGAAAACCGGTTGGCGAAGCCGTGACAAGCTGGGTGCTTGCCGATATCGACAGCCGGACGCTGCTGCGGATGCACAAAATTCCGGAGGTGGTCGATGTGGCCCGTCCGGAGACCGTCAAGACGAAGAAGCTGACCAAGATCTCCATGCCGAAGGACCTCGAGGAGCTGACCACGCGCCGCGTGGTGTATTCCGACACGGACATCAACGGACATATGAACAACACGCGCTATGTCGATGTGGCCTGTGATGCGATTGGCTTTGAGGCAATGCAGGGGAAATTCCTTGCGGAAGCTGCCATCAGCTACAGCCGTGAATGTTTCGTCGGTGATCTGCTGCATCTCGTTGGAAAAGAGGAGAATGGTTCGTACTTTATCCGCGGGACAGATGGCAGCGGCGCAGATCATTTTGATACGCTGCTGCAGTTTAAAGAAATCCCCGAAAACAGCGGGATTGAGTGTTGACTTTAGCAAACAAGGGCGGTAGAATATCTAAAATAATCATAAAAAACAGTGACAGAGGAAGGGAGAACGATACCAATGATCAATTCGAATCCGGCAGAGAAGTTCCTCAAGGAAGGCCTGACGTTTGACGACGTGCTGCTTATTCCGGCAGCGTCGGAAGTGGTCCCGTCTGAGGTCGATCTGCACACCCAGCTGACCAAGAAGATCCGTCTGAACATCCCGCTGCTCAGCTCCGCGATGGATACCGTCACGGAGTCCCGCATGGCCATTGCAATGGCGCGCGAGGGCGGCATTGGCATCATCCACAAGAATATGTCCATCGAAGCGCAGGCCGAGCAGGTCGATATGGTCAAGCGCTCTGAAAACGGCGTTATCACCAATCCGTTCTTCCTTTCTCCGAATCATACGCTGCGCGACGCCGATGAGATCATGGGCAAGTTCCGCATCTCCGGTGTGCCGATTTGTGATGAGAATGGCAAACTCGTCGGTATCATTACGAACCGCGACATGAAGTTTGAAGAGAATATGAATCGTCTGATCAGCGAAGCGATGACCAAGGACAATCTGATCACCGGTCTGGAAGGCACGACGCTGGAAGAGGCGAAGAAGATCCTGCAGAAGAATAAGATCGAGAAGCTCCCGATTGTCGACAAGGACTTCCACCTGAAGGGCCTGATCACGATCAAGGATATCGAGAAGGCGCAGACCTACCCGAATTCCGCGCGTGACGAGTCCGGCCGCCTGCTTTGCGGCGCGGCCATCGGCGTAACTGCCGACGTACTCGACCGAGCCGGTGCGCTGCTCGACGCCGGTGCTGACGTGCTCGTGCTTGACAGCGCGCACGGCCACAGCAAGGGCATCCTGGATTGCGTCAAGAAGGTCAAGGCGGCCTTCCCGAGCATGCAGCTTATCGCCGGCAATGTTGCCACCGCAGCCGGTACGCGCGCGCTGATCGAAGCGGGCGCGGACTGCGTGAAAGTCGGCATTGGCCCCGGCTCGATCTGCACCACTCGTGTGGTCGCCGGTATCGGTGTTCCGCAGATCACTGCGATCTACGATGCGGCCTGTGCAGCCAAGGAGTATGGTGTTCCGATCATTGCTGACGGCGGCATCAAGTATTCCGGCGATGTCATCAAGGCGCTGGCCGCCGGCGGCAACTGTGTTATGATCGGCTCGCTGTTCGCCGGTTGTGAGGAAAGCCCCGGTGAGACGGAGATCTATCAGGGCCGTCAG
>CAZUKJ010000045.1:0-9544 GCA_964620855.1 uncultured Oscillospiraceae bacterium | reverse complement strand
TCTCTGCGCTGGACGTTTCCATTCAGGCTCAGATCATCAATCTGCTGCGTGATCTGCAGCGTGAATTTGGTCTGACCTACCTGTTCATTTCGCACGACCTGAGTGTTGTTCAGCACATTTCGGACACCGTCGGCGTTATGTACCTCGGCTCCATGGTCGAGTACTCCGATACCGATACTCTGTTCTCGAAACCGCTGCATCCGTACACCAAGGCGCTGTTCTCCGCGATCCCGGTTCCGGATCCGGACTCCAGAATGGACCGTATTATCCTCGAAGGCTCCATTCCGTCTCCGGCCAATCCGCCGTCCGGCTGTAAGTTCCATACGCGCTGCAGCGAATGCATGGGCATCTGCAGCCAGGAGATCCCCGAGTACCGTGAGGTCGAGCCGGGTCACTTCGTGGCCTGCCATCTTTACAACGAAAAGAAGGCTGACGAGCAGGCGTGAACAAGGAAAGAAAAACGCGCAAGAAGAAAGAAAAATTCATTGATGACGGGCGCACCATTGCGAACATGAACGTCGAAGGTATGCCCTGGTATATCGATGAAGCACAAAAGAAGCAGGCAGAAAGCAGCGAGCCGGTCGAGATGACCAAACGCGAGACCCGCGCCGCCATCGGCGGTGTGCTGGCCGCTACGCTTCTGATCGGTCTTGTCTTCGCAATCGGATTTCTGATATTCATTCTGTTTTGCGTTTTCGTTTGGCTACGCTGAAAGGAGCCGGGCGTTTCGCCCGGCTCCTTCGTGTATATGGAGGCAGTTGTTTTGAAAAAAGTCCTGATTCCCGTAATCTGTTTCTTTCTGATCGTCGGTGCTGTGATCTTCTTCCCTGTTGCAAAGCGTTACCGGATCAACGGATTCTATAAAGAATTTGCATATGTCCATATGCTGTCCTGGGATCAAATTGATCCGAAGTATGTAAAAGCCGAGAGCGATCAGGGAACAGTTCGGCTCAACGAGAATAATCTCAGCAATGCTGCCAACGCCATCATGCGTGTAAACAGCCTTGATTTTCTCTTCCTGACGCCGAATACCGATGGTCTTGACTGCGTCACTCTCACCTTCCCTGACGGGGCAGTCGTTCAGATTTTTGACGCAGGGACCGACGAAAACAACAAAGATGTGGCTTACATTATCAACACCTATCAAGGCGATACCCATTCTTTTTCGCTGACCGGAATGGCGACTTATGCCCGCGTATACCAATGCGTCTCACCGGAAGGCTATGGTAATTCAGGCCGCAACTACATACTCAACGAATAAAAGGGAGTGCTGCGAAATGCAACACTCCCCTTTTTCTTTGCCGAAAGCCATTCGTTTCATGCCAAACATCGCCTGCGGGCAGGTAATTCAACGAGGGCTTTTGTCTTATAATCAGACGCGGATCTCATTCAAAAGCGCTTCGATTTCCTCAGCAACGCCCTTAAGCGCGCCCGGCTCAAACGGAGACTTCAGGCCGGCCTCGGCAAGCAGATCCGTAAAGACCTTCGTGCCGCCCTGTCGCGTCAGCGCAACATAGCGCGCAAACGCATCATCATAGTCTTTGCGCGAGGCGAGCAGGAACTGGAACGCCGTGACCTGCGCGAGAACATAGTCGATATAGTAGAAGGGGCTCTCGTAGATGTGCGCCTGATACTGCCAGCGAGTGCCCTCTTCCAGATACGGCATACCCTCTGTCGAAAGCCACGGACGATACTTCGCCTCGAGCTCATTCCACGCGGCGTTGCGCTCGGCCGGCGTCATATCCGGATTCTCATAGACAATATGCTGGAACGCATCAACGATCGTGCCGTACGGGATGAAGCTGAATGCGTCGAGCGCATGCATATAGCGGTATTTGTCGGCATTCTCACCGAAGAACTTATCCATATACGGCCATGCGAAAAACTCCATGCTCATCGAATGGGTCTCAGCCGTTTCCATGCCTCCGGTCTGCAATTCGAGTCCATAGGGATTTTCTGCAAGCAGGAAGGCATTAAAGGCATGACCCGCCTCGTGGGTCACGACGTCAACATCGCCGGCTGTGCCGTTAAAATTCGCGAAGATAAACGGCTGCTCATACTGCGGGAACTCCGTGCAATAACCGCCGCCGCACTTATTCTTGCGGGAATCGACGTCAAATGCATCGTTGTCGATCATCATATCGATGAATTTCCCCGTCTCCCCGCCCATCTCATGGTACATCGTTCTGGCCGCAGCAAAGATCGTCTCTTTGTCGAACGGCTTCGGGTCGCCGCCCGGGATGATCACATCGTTATCATAGAGCATATAGTGATCAACACCAAGCCGTTTGGCATTTTCCGTACGCAGGCGCGCAACGACCGGGACGATATCCCCAAGGATATTCTGCCGGAAGGTCTCAACCATCTGCTGGTCGTAGCACAGACGGCCCATACGATGATAGCCAAGCTCGATGAAGTTCTTGTAGCCCATCTTCTTCGCCATGCGATCACGGACATGAACGAGACGGTCATAGATATCGTCGAGCTGTGCCGAATACTCCTTGAGCGTGCGGCCAAGTGCCTCGTAGCATTCGCGGCGGGTCTCGCGGTCATCTTCCTTACTGTACTTCATAAGCACGGTACGCGGCATTTTTTCACCGCGGAACTCAAACTCCATGCCCGCCATCAGCTGGCTGTACTCGGTGGTGATCTTGTTCTCCTCGATCATGTCTTCTATGATCTCCGGAGACATGGACTTCGCTTCGATCTCCCAGGTGCGGAACAGAACCGGATTCAGACGCTGTTCGAGCTCCGAACGGAACGGACTGTTCAGCATCGACTGGCTGTACTGCAGAGAATAGTTCTGCACACGCGGCCCGATCTCGTCATAATAGTCCTTTTCTGCGCTGTAGAATTCATCAGCCGTGTTGATCGAATAGCGCACATAAGACAACGAGGCAGCCGTCATATACTTCATCAGAAGATCTTTGTAGAGCTCACGGCCTTCCAGAACATCCTCGACGGACTGTGCGCCCTGAACCTTTGCAAGAATCTTCTGCGCCTGTACTTCGATCTCTTCGATCGTCAATCTGCTGTAGGGCAGTTCAGAAACTTTCATATCGTTACCTCACTTTCTTTGGTGAGTTCATTGTATTGCAAACAATAAGGTTTGTCAAATCTGCCGGAAAGCACAAAACAGCAGCCTTCGAAAAGGCTGCTGTTTTGTTTGTAAGGAGAAAGAGAGGGTATGTCTGTGAAACCAGGTTCCCCGTCGGCACATCTGCAGCAACGCCGCAGCATCAGTTCCCCTGATCTCTGAGTTCATTCTATCGTGCGATTATGAACAAACAGTGAATCGCAGGAAAACGATTTATAAACGAATTATGAACAGTGTAACTTACGGAATTTCTTCTTCAACGGGAGGATTTTCGTCCTCATCCGCGCCCTGCAGTCCCTGCAGCTTTGCCCACTGTTCTTTGGTAATCAGCAGCTGACGCGGCTTGGACCCCTCAAACGGGCCAACAAAGCCCTTCTCTTCCATCTCGTCAACAATTCGGGCTGCGCGCGCATAGCCAAGCTTCAGGCGGCGCTGCAGCATGGAAACGGAGGCCTGACCGGTCTCAAGGATGACCTCGACTGCAGCCGGGAGCAATTCGTCACCGTATTCCGAATCATTTGACTTTTCCGCCGCAGCCGAAGCGCCGGATTTATTGCCGGTCTCCGAAGCAGACTTTTCAATCTGCTGCATCACCTCGTCGGAATACTGCACAGTCGTATTTTTCTTGATCGCATCAACGACTGCCTGCACCTCATTGTCGGTGATAAAGCAGCCCTGAACACGCTGCGGCTTTCCCTGTCCGTGCGGCGCATAGAGCATGTCGCCCTTGCCGACCAGTTTTTCTGCACCCGCTATATCCAGAATAATGCGCGATTCCATTGCGGAGGCAACCGCAAACGCGATTCTCGAAGGGATATTTGCCTTCATCAGGCCTGTGATGACATCCGCGGAAGGACGCTGCGTAGCAATCACAAGATGCATACCGCTGGCACGTCCCATCTGCGCCACACGGCAGATCGCTTCTTCCACTTCCTTGGCCGCAACAAGCATCAGGTCGGCCAGCTCGTCGATGACCACAACGATCTGCGGCAGCTTGTCCATGTTCTCCTGTGTCGCGGCAAGCTTATTGTACGTCTCGAGGTCACGCACACCTGCATCCGCCATCAGGCGGTAGCGGCGCATCATTTCTGTGACGGCCCACTGCAATGCACCGGCCGCCTTTTTCGGATCGGTAACGACCGGAATCAGCAGATGCGGGATGCCATTGTAAACACCCAGCTCGACCATCTTCGGGTCAACCATGATCATCTTCACTTCATCCGGCTTGGCTTTATACAGCAGCGAAATGATAAGGCTGTTCATACAAACCGACTTGCCCGAGCCGGTCGTACCGGCAATGAGCATATGCGGAAGCTTGGCGATATCACCGATAATGCGGCTGCCGCCGATGTCTTTGCCGACGGCAAACGCCACTTTGGATTTATGCCTGGAAAATTCCGGCGAGTCGATGACTTCGCGCAGGAATACGGTGCTGACCAGACGATTCGGGACTTCGATGCCGACAATGGCAATTTTATCCGGAATTGCGGAGATCCGCACGCCCGAAGCGCCGAGCGCCAGTGCGATATCATCTGCAAGATTCGTAACTTTCGAGAGCTTGACACCGGGGTCGAGTTCCAACTCATAGCGCGTAACACTCGGGCCGCGCGTCACATCGGTGATATGCGCGTCAATGCCAAATGATTTGAGCGTCGCATCCAGGCGCTCTTTGTTGGCGCGCATCTCCTCCGTCGCATCTGCTGCGGCGCCGGTCGAACCGGCAAGCAGTGAGAAATCGGGATAGCTATACGACTGCGCCGGCTGCATCTCTGCCTCCGCAATATCGCTGGCAATCTGCTCGGCCGCCTCCTGCGCCTCAACACGAGTCACCTGCTCCGTCTTTTTCTTCTCGGCAGCCGGAATTTCCGGCTCCGGCATCACGACCGGGATCGGTTCGGGTATCGGCTCCGGCTCCACAATCGGTTCCGGCTCGGATTTGGGCATCGGCTCCGGTTCCGGCATCGTTTCAACCGGCTTTGGCGCAGCAGTTTTCTTTGCCGGTTTTGTGTTCTGCAGCAAATATTCATCCGGAGACTGCACATTCGACTCTCTGCGTTTGCTGCCGGTCTTCGGAGGGAGATCGCGCGGGTCGTCAACCGGAAGGTCAAATTCTGCTGCACGGCGGCGCTCTACGCGCTCAATGTGCTTGTAGGCAATCTTATTGACCAGCATTGTTGCAGTATCCGTTTCTTCTTCCTCGTCATCGAGCTCTTCGAGCGGCTCAGGACGCGGACGATTCTCAATCGCACGGAACAGACTGACAACCGTCATATTCAAAGACATCAGCAGGCAGACGAAAAACAAGATCAGCAGGACGATCACTGCGCCGATCTTGCTGAGCATCACGGAAAGAAAGATTGCAAGAAAGCCGCCAATCATACCGCCGGACAAACCGGAAACACCATGCGTATACAGCTTGCCGAGCATGGAGAAGCTCCAGGAATAGTCGATATCGCACGCAAAGACATGGCCGAGCGCACCGGTGATCAGGACCAGCAGCAGCGCACTGACCACACGCATACGAACCGGCTTGCGGTCATGCAGCAGCAAAATCACAAAGCAGAGCAGCAGCATAAACGGCAGAATATAAAAGCCGTATCCGACCAGACCGCGCGCAAAACTGCAAGTCAGCCTGACGAGCCATGCATCAATGCCAAACAGACCAAAGAGTGTCAGGACGGCAAGCGCAAGGCAGACCACCGCACCGATCTCACGGCTGTGCGACTTGCGTTCCGGCAAGCCGTTTTTGGTCTTCGACGGAGCGTTCTTCTTCGCCGACGAAGTCGTTTTCTTATTGGAAGTCGTCGTTTTTTTCTTGGCAGTCGAGGACTTTGCCTTCGACGACTGTGTAGTTTTTCCAGCCATTAGTACTCACCTATGTATCAGAATTTCAGGCAATCAACGAAAGAATCAGCGTCACAACACCGGCGCCCCAGCAGTAGTAAGAGAAGCCTCCGAAGCTGCCGCGCTCAGAGATGAACTTGAGCAGACGAATCGAAAGATAGCCGCATACGGCCGCAGTCACAACACCAACGAGGTACATCGGAAGCAGGCTCATGTCGATCCCCGCCTGCACTGCGTCGATCAGGCTCAGCAGGTTTGCGCCAAGCACCGCCGGGATCGAAAGCAGAAACGAAAAACGAACCGCAAAGCTGCGCTCCATTCCGCAGACGAGTCCTGCCGCAATGGTGGTTCCGGAGCGCGACAGGCCAGGAACCACCGCTACCGCCTGTGCGCAGCCGACAGCAACCGCGTCAAACAGAGTCATGTTCCGCTCCGACTTTCCGCCGTGGCCAATCCGATCGGCAATGAAAAGCAGGCAGCCTGTCACAATCAGCGCACCGGCGATGAAAAACGTGTTGTAATAAAGCTGCTCAACCTTATCCTTGATCGGCAGGACCAGCAGCAGCGGCAGTGTCGAAATCACCAGCATCAGAATCATTCGGCGGCTCGGATAGTCCGGACGCTTTCCCTCCGTCGGCTTTTTCAGCTTGACCATCTCAAGAAATTCCACGATGATAGCGGCGATCTCTTTACGGTAGGCCACAAAGACAGCGACCAACGTGCCCAGATGCAGCAGCACATCAAAGAATAAATTTTCTTCTTCCGGGTTGGAAAGGCCGAAGAAGTTCTGGAAAATTGCCAGATGACCGGAACTGGAAATCGGCAGGAACTCCGCGACACCCTGGACAATGCCCAGGATCACGGCAGACAGATAACTCATTGCGTTCGCCTCCAATTATCAGATGCAGTAGTGTTTTATTATAGCACAGTTTCCGGCACATTTCCACAGTTTACATAAAAAATCACCCCTGCGTTTTTTCCTTACCGCTGCGCCGTTTTTCGCGTTTTTTCCGATCCGCTTCGATCATGCGGTGCAGACTGTCCAGCGCGTCCGAAAGGCTGCCGAGCCGGTCGATCAGGCCGCTTTCTACCGCTTCTCTTCCGTAGATCACCGTCCCCACATCCGCCGCCATTTCATCGGTCGCCATCATATACTGCAGGAACTGCTCTCTTGTTACGCGGGAATTGGCCGTAACAAAATCCACAATCCGCTCCTGAATTCTTGCAAAGTACCGGAATGTCTGCGGCACACCGATCACTGTACCGGACATGCGCACCGGATGGATTGTCATACTGGCAGACGGAACGATAAAGCTCTTTTTCGCAGAAACGGCCAGCGGGACACCGATCGAATGACCACCGCCAAGAACCAACGACACCGTTGGTTTTTTCATGCCCGCAACCAGTTCGGCAATGGCAAGTCCCGCTTCGATGTCGCCTCCGACCGTGTTCAGAAGCAGAAGCAGTCCGTCGATCTCCTCCGATTCCTCCACAGATGCCAGAAGCGGCAGAACATGTTCGTACTTCGTTGTCTTCACTGTCGCACCGAGGGCCTGATGCCCCTCGATCTGCCCAATAATGCTCAGCGTATGAATGGTGCCATACCCTGTTTTGGTTGTCGCGGTTCCCAGATCGATCAGCTGCTGCCGTTCCTGCTCCATCCAATCCGCGTCTCCGTTGTACAACTCCATAATTACCCTCCCGAAACTGCTTGTTTTCGGTAGTATGGGCAAATTCCGGGCCATTCATGTATTTTCATCCGGTAAACGCTGCAGCACAAGCCAGAGCTTTCCATTCATACACTTTGCACGCAGCCGCGGAAGCAGCAGCAGCGCATCAAACGGCTGCTCCGGATCAAACACAATCCCTATTTCCGTTCCATCGGCCACGGTCCGCCGTATTCCGTCTCGCACATGATATCCTGCAACAATTCCCGAAAAAGGCTGCCAGTCTGGTACCTTCTCCGCCAAAAGGCCGTGTGTCCAATCCGAATCTATGATATGCGCTGCCGCAACGCGGCGGTTCAAACACATCTGTCCACCATCCGGCACCGGGATACCGAGATAAAAAAGTTCTCCTTTTCCGGCTGCCCAGAGCCGAAGGATTCCATCACACGGTTGCGGTTGAATCGAGGCCAAAAATTGAATGTACAGCCCGTCTTGGACAATCTGCAGACTGCCGACTGTCTTTCCCTGATAGCAAATCGGCAGACATTCCATAATCATCCTCCCACAAATAGATTCCCGCCATAAAATTTCATGTTCAGATGCCGCACCACGAAAACAGGGGAAACGACTCACACATGAGTTTCTGCTTATGTTGGCCGTCTTCATCCACGGGCTGTCTGCCATGTTTTTTGCATTGTAAACACCCCGTATACATCATGTATACGGGGTGTGATCAGATTATATCCTTATCGAACCATGATTTTTACGTCATCCGCTGCTGTAACCGTACATTCATATGTTGCCATATACAGCCGGTTGATCAGGAGCGTACCGCCTGCAGCCAGCACAGAACCAACAGCAGTGTCAGTCAAGCCGGCGACATCCACCGTCGCCGTTCCCTCAAGGAACAAAATTTCCTGTCCGGCCGTAACCGTGATCATATCGCCGGCAGCGAGCGTGAGCGTGGTGTACACAGACGGTGCCGCAGCACTTGTCGATGCTGTCGAAAGACTGGTACGGAAGGAAGTAATGCGGGAATTAAAATTATTTGTCAGCTGCGTGCTTGCCGTGCTGATCTGCGTCGCAACCAACGATTGTACACTCTGGGAAAACTGATTTTCCAGATAGCTGACCGTGACAAGCGGATCACTCGTCGTACCGGCGCCGATCGCCACTGCAGCCAGCGCGACAACCAATGTCACGCTCAATGCAGCGAGCAGCAGCTTCCATAGTAATTTACGGCTGGTTTTCATGGTGAATCACCCTGTTAAGCTTTATAATTTCGGCGCCTCTGATGAAAGAAATGATCACACGGCAGGCTGCCGTGTGATCATTATACCCGAAAATCAGGCATCATGCAAGCCAAAGCTGACTGCAATCGCCGAGTCGATCTGATTCATCGTGGTTTCGTCGAGTCTTCCCATGTGTTCCCGCAGTCTGCGCTTATCAATGGTCCGGATCTGCTCGAGAAGCACCACGGAGTCTTTGGTCAGGCCGGCAGCCGGGCCCTTGAGGGTAATGTGGGTCGGCAGACGCGCTTTCCCGGTTTGACTGGTGATCGCAGCAGCAATGACTGTCGGCGAATGTTTGTTGCCGATGTCATTCTGTACGATCAGAACCGGTCGTGTCCCGCCCTGCTCACTGCCGACTACGGGACTCAGATCAGCGTAAAAAATATCGCCGCGCTTTACGTTCGTATCCATTGCTCACACTCCGCGAAGAAAGAATTGCCGCCGCTACACTTCCCGGAGGAATTATGTAACGGGACATGGCTTATTCTCCCACGCAGCGGCTGCATTTATACAGCCGGACGGCTCTCAGTTCATACTATGCACAACCGTCCAAGCCTTACACAATATATTGCAGCGTTTCGACAATTTCTTTTCCGCGCAGATACAGACGCGGCACTCTCTTGTCAATACCGCAGAGCAGCTCA
>CAZUKJ010000044.1:0-9924 GCA_964620855.1 uncultured Oscillospiraceae bacterium | reverse complement strand
CAACGGCTACGGCGAATCCATTGCCCGGCTGAGCAATATGCTCGGCGGCGGCGTGATCGTGCAGCGCTTCGGTGACCTGATCCGCGGCCGGCGCTCCACCGCCAGCCGCATTGAGGAAGCCTTTGTCACCCCGACCCTGAACGCCACACCCGGCGACCTCAGCCTCGTTCTGCCCAAGCGAATCCTCGACGGCATCATCGAGATGATCTACGCGCTTGACAAAGTCGCGCCCGGCACCGCCAACGAAGATACCCTGCTCTACGGCGTAGAAGTCAAGTTCTACAATATGGAAGTGGAAGTCAACGAGAAACTCGAGTCCCGCTATCCGGGCCTGTATATCATCGGCGACGGCAGCGGCATCACCCATTCGCTCTCGCACGCTTCCGCCAGCGGTGTGCATGTGGCAAGAAACATCATCGCACAGCGCAGCGGCTCGCAGGCGTAACATCAGCCCCCGGGGAACGCGGAGCCCGAATAAGAAAACATAGATTCCGGACCACAAGCATGTGCTTGTTCTTGCGTGAGGTTCTTTGGTGGGATAGAATGTGGGCAAACAGGACGATAAAATAGAATTTGTGAGGGCGAATATGAATTATTCAAAATACTTGGAATATTCAGCAAAAGAGCCGATGACAATACTGCGAAGAAAGTTCAACGATGGCGAAAGTCTATATAAAAATACGCCTGCCACATTGTCAGTTGATGCTGCCAGAGAAGATGTTTTGTATGTGCAATATGTTTTAGAGAATGCATACAGCGGCTATTCCTATTATGACGAAACATTGTTTCGCATTGCCTTTGAGTCCATTCTGCAGGAATTAAAGGCTTTTGACCAAATTTCTCCGAATGAATTGATTGATTTGATATGTACGCATCTTTCTTTTATTTCCGATGGACATTTGTCTTTATCAACACAAGATTACGGAAAGGGTTTCTATCAAAAAGTACAGACCTATGTATCTGACTTGATTATTACGGAAACGGACGGTCTTTATTTCGACCTGCACACAGGCAAGCAAGTTTTCTTTGACAGCACCTTGCGTATTTTCCCGACCATTGTAAATGGTGCTTCCAATTCCAATTTAGTGGGCATCCGTAGCAAAGACACCGTTGAGGAAATATCCATTGGAATAGGGAACAGGCAAGAAACTTTGCCTGTTCACAAAATAAAAAGCCAAGTCATCACGGAAGAATCCTTGGTTGAAGAGTGTTACCTCGGAGATATTGCAATTATCACTTGTTCGCATTTCATCGGTGATTCTGAAGAATTACTGAATAAACTTCACGAGATTGGCAGGAAATGCCGAAAATATAAGCATGTAATATGGAATTTATCAAATAATCTCGGCGGAAATTCGGACCTTCCAAAGCAGTTCCTGCTCGGACTTACGGGTGGATTTCATGATACATTAAATTTTCTTGAGTTAAAGTCAACCCTTGTACACGCAAAGGAATATGGAATTGTCCTGGATATTCCATATCATTTTGAGCCGATATGCAATAAGCAAACAGAATGTGCTGATTTGTTCCGCGGAGAACTTCATGTGATTATCAATGATATGGTTGCATCTTCTGCAGAAATAGCCATTGCTTGGGCCGCTTCGCTTCCTCGTGTTACTTTTTATGGCTGTAATTCGCTGGGTATCGGATGTTTTGGAGATTTGTGTATTTACTATTTACCGAATTCCCAAATAACACTTTGGTGCCCACAAAAAGTGTTCGATACGAACATTGTGGAAACAGTTGGATTTGAGCCGAATTATTGGATTGACGACAACGATGTTGTTGCCTCCGTGCTAAATAGAATTGCTTCATCAAGCTGTTAACTTCGTGCTTGTCGAATAGCAAGGCCGCGCCTACATACAGCCGCGATGTGTCTTTACACCGCAGCGATACAACATATAAAACCGACCCGGCGCGGGGCACTGCCCTGCGCCGGGTTTCACTTTACTTCATCGTTTCTTGTGGTTTGGCTTGACATTGGACTTGGGCTTCGGCTTTGCCCAGCCCTCTGCGCGCTTCGGCTTGCCCTGCTGCGGTTTTGCCGCCGGCTTGCCGGACTTCCCCGCCAGTCTTCCCCCGGTACTGCGCGCCGGTTTGGCTCCCGGTTTCGCCCCGGATTTTGCCGGCGGCTTGCCGGCCGGACCTCCGGTGCGCGGCCGGATCAGGCACTTTTTTTCATAGCCGATCAGGTCGGTGCGCCCCGCCTTGACCAACGCCTCATGGACAAGATAATAATTCTTCGGGTTGCGGTACTGGATGAGCGCGCGCTGCATGGCCTTCTCGTGCGGATTCGTGGGCACATAGACCGGCTTCATCGTTCGCGGATCCAATCCGGTGTAATACATGACGGTCGAGATCGTCGACGGCGTCGGATAGAAGTCCTGCACCTGCTCCGGGCTGTGCCCGGTGTCGCGCAGATACTCCGCCAGCGCAATGGCCTCGTTCAGCGTCGAACCCGGGTGCGACGACATCAGATACGGCACAAGGAACTGCTTCTTTCCAAGCTGCTCGTTATACCGTTCATATTTTTTGACAAATCGCTCATAGACCGCGTTGCGAGGCTTGCCCATCATCGCAAGCACCGGATCGGCAATGTGCTCCGGCGCAACCTTGAGCTGTCCGGAGACGTGGTGCTCAACAAGTTCCCGAAAGAATGTCTCGTCCTTGTCGCAGAGCAGATAATCGAACCGGATGCCGCTTCGGACAAACACTTTTTTGACATTCGGCAGCCGCCGCAGTTCCCGCAGCAATTCGAGGTAGTCCGAATGATCCACCGTCATATTCTTGCACGGCGTCGGGAACAGGCACTGGCGGCCCGTGCAGACACCCTTGGTCATCTGCTTTTCGCAGGCGGGATGGCGGAAGTTGGCCGTCGGGCCGCCGACGTCGTGGATATATCCCTTGAAATCCGGGTCCCAAACCATCTGCCGGGCTTCGGCAAGGATCGACGCATGGCTGCGCGTCTGAACAATGCGGCCCTGATGGAAAGTGAGCGCGCAGAAGCTGCAGCCGCCGAAGCAGCCGCGGTTTGAGATCAGACTAAACTTGATCTCCTCAATCGCCGGCACGCCGCCGAGTGCCTCGTAGCTGGGATGGTATGTGCGCATATACGGCAGCGCATAGATCCGGTCCATTTCCGGCGTGGTCAGCGGCTTCTGCGGCGGGTTCTGCACAACGAATTCTCCGGCATACGGCTCGATCAGCCGCTTGGCCGTGAATGGATCGGTGTTGCAATACTGCTTATAATAGCTGCGGGCATAATTCGCCTTATCGCGGCAGAGGTCCTCATACGACGGCAGGATAATTGACTCGACCGCATCGTCCGGCTGCCTGGTCTTGTAGACCGTGCCGTTGATAAAGGTGATGTCCTGCACCGAGAGGCCGGAGTTGAGCGCATCGGCAACCTCGACAATCGCACGCTCGCCCATGCCGTAGATCAGAATATCAGCCTGTCCGTCGAGCAGCATCGAGCGCTTGAGCTTGTCCGACCAATAGTCATAGTGCGCCAGACGACGCAGGCTGGCCTCAATACCGCCGACGATGATCGGCACATCGCGCCAGGTCTGGCGGATGAGGTTGCAATAAACCGTCGCGCAGTAGTCCGGGCGCTTGCCCATCACGCCGCCGGGTGTGTATGCATCGGCTTTGCGGCGCTTTTTCGAGACGGAATAATGGTTGACCATAGAGTCCATATTGCCGCCCATGACCAGAAAGCCCAGGCGCGGCTTTCCCAGCACCGTGATCGACCTTGGATCTTTCCAGTCCGGCTGTGAAATTATGCCGACTTTATAGCCTGCATCCTCAAGGACGCGGCTGATGATGGCGTGGCCGAACGACGGGTGATCGACGTATGCGTCACCGATCAGGTAGACAAAATCGCACTGCTCCCAGCCGCGCTCTGTCATATCCTTACGCGAGATCGGCAGAAAACCGTCCATGGCAAGCCCTCCTGTGTTGCATCATATTTTGTATAGTATAACAAATCCCGGCGCGAATTCCAAGTGGGGGATCGCTTCCTGCAGAGAATCAGCGGCCACCCGGAACTCCCCGGGTGGCCGAAAAAATGGTTCATTTCCTACGTTGGGCGCTGCGTTGGGATCATCAGATCCGAATACCGGGCACCAACTTTTGTGTTCGCCGGGATCGAGCCGGTGATCAGTGCGCCGCTGCCAATGACGGAATTGGCGCCGACGACCGTGTCGCCGCCGAGTATCGACGCATTGGCATAGATCGTCACATGGTCCTCAATCGTCGGATGGCGCTTGACGCCGGAGAGCTGTCGGCCGGATGCAGTCGACCGCGCACCCAGGGTCACACCCTGATAGAGCTTGACATGGCTTCCGATGACCGTCGTCTCACCAATGACGATACCGGTGCCGTGATCCATAAAGAAATACTCTCCGATCTGCGCACCGGGGTTGATATCAATGCCGGTGCAGCCGTGTGCGTACTCCGTCATGATCCGCGGCAGCAGCGGCACTTGCTGCAGCTGCAGTTCGTGCGCCAAGCGGTATATGAAAACGGCGAGCAGCCCGGGATAGGCAAGAAGGATCTCCTCCCTGCTTCCGGCGGCCGGGTCGCCGTCAAATGCGGCCTGCACATCGTGCAGCAGCCGTGTCCGAAGCTGCGGCAGGCAGTCGAAAAACTGCTGGCAGACGCGCCCCGCTCGCAGTTCGATCTCTTCACCGGTCAGGTTCTCCGGATTCCGGCAGATCAGCGCGGCGCGCACCTGCCCGCACAGCATACGATACAGCTCCAAAAGCGTGCTTCCGACGAACTGCGCCGGATCAGCCTCAGGACATTGCCCAAGCCAGCCGGGAAATAACAGGCTCTGCAGGCCGCTCAGGATTCGGGCCATCACCGTACGGTCCGGAGCAGTCCGGCCGGGGGTATTGAAAATATTCTCCTCTGTTTCATAGTTTTTGACGATCCGCCCGACGAGGCCGGGCAGGCTGTCGAGAAAGGTCGGGATCATACAGAGGCTCCTTTTTTTAATTGCGGGACGGTTATTCGATCGGGACACCGTCCGGGGTAAACAGCGGCAGTTTTTCAAGATACACCAGATCGTCTCGCTTTTGTGCGTCGCCCTCGGCAAGAATCGCCATCCGGCCAACAATGATGCCGCCGGCCGCAGTCACAAGTGTCTCGAGCGCGCGCAGCGACTCACCGGTGGAAACCACATCATCGACGATCAGGATGCGCTTTCCTTTCATCTTTTCGGCTTCGGCCGTGTCGAGATACAGGTGCTGTACACCCTGCGTTGTAATCGACTCAACAGAGACCTCAAACACGCCTGACATATACATCTTCGACGCTTTTCTCGCAAGAATATAGTCATTCTGACCCGACTGGCGCGCCATCTCGTGGATCAAGGGAATTCCCTTCGATTCGGCAGTGATCAGGTAGTCATACTCCGGGGCGCGCTTCAGCAGCTCCGCTGCCGCGCCGCAGGTCAGTTCCACATCGCCGAAAATGACGAAGGCAGCAATGGAAAGGTCATCGGTAAGTTTGCAGATCGGAAGGTCTCGCTGCAGGCCGGCGATTGTCATCGTGTAATGCACAGTCATATCCCCTTTTGTTTTTATTCCTGATTTTATTATACGTCGACCAATCCAAAAGTCAAATGCCCACATACTATAAGCTATACAATGAGCAACAAGATTGTTCATCTCAGCACAAAAAAGCTTGTGTATTAACGATTTTTCGTGTACACTGGATGTAATCTATTGAAAAAGCAGGTGTGAACGCCATGGCAACAGCCCCCAATCTCAACTCCACGCAGGAACGCGCGGCGCTGATGGGTACCGAGCGCATCGGCAAACTGATTCTGCAGTTTGCCATCCCGGCAATCCTGATGAACCTCGTTTCCAGCGCCTACAACATGGTCGACAAGATCTTTGTCGGCAATATGGTCGGTGATCTTGGCATCACCGCCACAACCGTCGCCAACCCGGTTATGCGTATCGTCACTGCATTCGCCACGCTGTTCGGCGCAGGCGGCAACGCCATCCTCGCGCTCAAACTCGGCGAAGGTAAGCACAAAGAGGCCGAAAGCATCCTCAACAATACGTTTATCCTGATCGTGATCGTCTCGGCGCTGATCTCCGCGTTCGGCCTGATTTTTATCAACCCGCTGCTGACGATGCTCGGCTGCAGCGAGGCGGCTCTTCCTTACGCAAGACCGTATGTTATTATCGTTCTCATCGGCGGCGTGTTTGAAGCCATTACTTCCGGTCTTGGTATGTTTATCCGCACCGATGGCAAGCCGAAATACATGATGGCCTGCACCGTCTCCGGCTGCCTGATTAACTGCGTGCTCGACCCGATCCTGATCGGCGTCGTCGGCTGGGGCATCGTTGGCGCCGCCATTGCAACGGTGTTTGCACAGGTTATCTCCGGCTGCCTGATCCTCTATTACTTCACCTTCTCGAAAAAGAGCACCATCAAGCTGCGTCTGCCGCAGATGCGCATCCGCGGCAGCCTGACCAAGCGCACGTGCGCGCTCGGCACATCGTCGTTCATTGGCCAGCTCACAGGCGCTGTCGTCCAGACCATCATGCTGGCCAGCCTTGGCATCTACGCCGCCAGTGAGCTCGAGGGCGATATCTATATCGCCTCCATCGGCGTCACGCTTTCGATCGGCCTTCTGTTTATGATGCCCAGCGTTGGCATGCAGCAGGCAGTTCAGCCCATCCTCGGCTATAACTATGGCGCGAAGAACTATGCCCGCGTCCTCAAAACCTTTAAATGGGCGATCGTTTCCCTGACGATTATCTCCATCATCGGCTGGGCCGTTATGATGCTCTGGGCCGAGCAGCTCTCGTCTCTGTTCGGCGCTGACCCGGCCTACATTGAGATCTATGCCAAAACCATGCGGCTTTACAATGTCACGCTGCCGCTCACGCCGATCTCCCTGCTCGGCGGTGTCCTGTTCCAGGCGGTCGGCAAGCCGCGTCCGGCCGTTGTGCTCAGCCTGACCCGTCAGGTCCTCGCACTGCTGCCAGCAATCATGCTGCTGCCGCTGATCTTCGGTGTCGACGGCGTTGCCGGCTCGATGATCGTCGCAGACATCATCAGCTGCATCGTCGGCGCGATCATGGTTGGCAAAGAGCTCAAGGCCATCGCCAAAATGCGCGACGGCGAGCTTCCGCCGCACGACGAGCTGTCCACCTGAGTTATTGATTGATCCGTGCAGGAATGCCCGACCGGGGGACCCGGTCGGGCATTCCTTTTTACCGCAAAAAAGAGCAGGCAGGAAGCATTCGCTTCCCGCCTGCTCCGCATATACTTATTTTGCCAAAGATGTTCCGCAGCGCGAGCAGAACGACGCCGTCTCCGAAACGATCACGCCGCAGCTCGGGCAGACGTAGACGATGGGATCGGGCACCTTTGCACCGCAGTCCGGGCAATAGCCGCTTCCGATCGGAAGCTCCTTGCCGCAGCCGGTGCAGGCAACGACGCCGCGGATGCTCTTGATCTGCTCCCGGATGGTCTCCTGCTCCTCAAGCGCAGCCTTGATCTCGCCAACCAGATCGGCAACCGCCTCAGGCGGTGCATCACAGCAGGCAGCATAGTAGCGGCGGCCAAGCTGCTCGCAAAGGGTCGTGACTTTTTCATCAAGCGCATTGATCTGCGTGTTCAGGCCTGCAATACCGGTTGCATCCTTGGCCTTCTGCACAACGCTCTTGCTCTTGGAGGTGATGGACTCACCCAGCTCAGAAAATTTATCCAGAATTGCCATCGTGATTGCTCCTCTCTAACCCCGGTACCCCGGGCTATTCCTGAATCCCAGTATAGACGGAATTATTTACAGTTGCAAGTATATTGTCGGTTTTTTTCGAAAATAGGGCGTGATGGGTATGGCTTTTGCGATTGAATTATGATATATTACAGTCATCCAGAAAACTAAAATTTGTTTGGAGGGATAACATAATGTTCTGTGAAAAATGTGGTAAGCAGATCCCGGACAACTCCGCTTTCTGTGACGGCTGCGGCTCTCCGATTGCTGCACCGGCCGCTGAAGAACCCGCTGCCACCCCGGTTGTTGAGGAAGTTCCCGTCGTTGAAACCGCTGTGGAAACACCGGAGAAGCCGGAGCGCAAGCTCAACAAGAAAGCGCTCACCGGTATTGTTGTTGTTGCCGCTGCAGTGATTGTCGTCATTCTGGCCATCGCGCTGATTGCAAACGCCGGCGGCAGTTCCGCTCTGCTCTATGTCACTGAGGGTGAGCTCGTCATGAGCACCAATGTGAAGAAGGGCGAAACCAACCTGATCGACGACGAATATGTCGGCAAAGACCTGCTCGATTACTATGGCGCCGAGGCTGCCATGGAGCTCTCTTCGATGACCATGACCACTTCAGACGGCAAAACGCTCGTCTATCTGGCAGACTATGACGAAGACGACGACACGTTCAGCCTGTTTTGTGTTCCGGTCAAGTCGCTCAGCAGCGAGAAGGTCTCCGAAAACATCGTGAAGGTCGCTTCCGGTGTTTCGTGGTACGAGCTCGCCTCCGATGCCAATGCGCTCATCTACGTCAAGTCCGGGAAGCTGTACTTCTACGACTTCAAGAACGATCCGGTTCTGGTCACCAAGGAAGTCAGCAATTACGCCATCTCCGATGACGGCAAGCACATTTCCTACAGCAAGTATGACGACGACGAGGAAGTCCTTTACGTCTACACCGTCAAGACTGCGGAATCCGAAAAGCTCGACTCTGACATCTGGACCGTGCTCTCCTATGACTTGGAAAACAACTTCGCTCACATGCTTTACACCAAGTACAACCAGGACGATTCCACCTACACCGTCTACACTGCAGGCCTTGGCAACGAGAAGGAGAAGCTGTTCTCTGATGCCAACTCCATCATTTCCGCCTTTGCCGGCGCCGGTATCTTCTACACCGAAGTCGATGAAGATTGGGTCACCACCTTGTACTATTTCGATATTACTACCGGCGAGAAGACCGAGATCACTGACGAGTTTAACTCCGCTGTTTACTCCAGCGCGAAAAACGGCGTCGTTGTCTACAGCACCATTGACGAGGATTACGAGCACGCTTACTATGTCTGTGCCGTTGGCTTCGACCCGGTCGAGCTCGACGAGGCAGCTGCCTACGCACTGATGAATTCGGACGGTAACACGCTGTACCTGATCACCTACGACGAAGAGGATGATGAACCGGTCGGCACGCTCTACTCCTACACGCTCGGCAAAAACGGTCTGAGCAGCGCCACCAAGCTGGCCAACGAAGTCTACACCGGCAGTCTCCGCCTGTATAACGATGTGCTCTACTACTATGCCGACTACGACAGTGATGACTACACTGCCACGCTCTACAGCTGGACCAAGTCCGGCAACAAGCTGGCTGATGAAGTCCGTCTCGGCACACTCGCCAGCCTCGGCGAAGACGAAGACGTTGTGTTCTTTGTCGACATCGACGATGGCCACGGCACCATGTACACCACCAACGGCAGCTCCGCCACCAAGGTCTCCGCGGATGTATATCGCTACGGCTACACTGTCTACGACGGCGATCTCGTCTTCCTGATGGACTATGACGAAGATGACGGCGGCACGCTCAATCTTTGGAACGGCAAGGAGAAGACCAAGCTGGCCAGCGATGTTCAGGCTGTGATCGCCATCGGCTGATCCCGGCAAGACCGCAATTCATTGCCAATACAAAACCGGCAATCCAAAGCGGAGTCCGAATAAGAAAACATAGATTCCGGACCACAAGCATGTGCTTGTGGTCCGGAACTGTTTTCAGCCATTCCCGCCGGCGCTTTGCGGCAGTTCAAGGCGTTTTTTCGCCGTGCTACTGGATGTAACACAAGAAAAAACAACGAAAAAATGCCGCAAATGGACAAGGGAAGGGGCTATGGTTTCTTATGAGGACGCAGCTAATCCGGACTGCCGGTT
>CAZUKJ010000043.1:0-10139 GCA_964620855.1 uncultured Oscillospiraceae bacterium | reverse complement strand
TTAGTTCGAAAAAGACCACATTTGTCTTGGTAGACAAATGTGGTCTTTTTTGTGGAGCGGGGTACGGGAGTCGAACCCGCCTTAACGGCTTGGGAAGCCGCTGTAATACCGATATACCAACCCCGCATCGGTATTTAGCAGTATAGCACATCAGAGCGTGGAAATCAATCGGTTTTTGACGCTCTGCAGGTGCAGCGCGGGGGGATAAATTGCCGGCGACAACCGGACAAGGCTGCACGGGAAGAACGCGAAACGACGGATGATAAAACAAAACGGTGGACAGAGACGACAAAACGGCGCGGAATAGAGGCGGTGGCGTATAAAAATCTTGGTTTCTGCAGAATAAAAACACCACCCGGCGGAATGCCGGGTGGTATACCGCACGAACTTACAGTTTCTCGAGCGCTGCAGCAAGCTCCGCCATGATTTCCGGCGTTTTGATCGCCTGCGGGCAGTGCGAGTAGCATGCGCCGCAGCCGATGCAGTCGGCCGGACCGGGCTTGTCGGAATTTTTCAGCTGGTTCAGGCGCATCGGCCCCTTGCCATCGAGACTCCACTTGTTGTAGACGTCAAGAACGGCCGGAATGTCAATGCCAACTGGGCACTCGTCGCAATAGCGGCAGACCGTGCACGGGACGGTGAAGCTCTTGAGGAATGCCTGTGCGGCCTCAAAGGCGATGGCCTTCTCTGCCTCGGAGAGCGGGTGATCTTCCGAGAAAATCGCAAGGTTTTCCTCGAGCTGCTCAATGGAGTTCATGCCGGACAGGACGACCTGCACATTCGGCAGGCTCTGCACGAAGCGGAATGCCCAGGAGGCGATGGAGCGATCGGGGGCGGCGGCCTTCAAAACGGCGTTTGCGCTTTCGCCGAGGTCGGCCAGTCTGCCGCCGCGGCACGGCTCCATGACCATGACCGGAATCCCGGCTTCGGTCAGGATCTCATATTGCTGTTTGGCATCCTGCATTGTCCAGTCGAGGTAGTTGAGCTGGATCTGTGCAAATTCCCAGCCGTCATAGGCGGCGACGAAGCGGCGCAGCGTATCCGGCTTGCTGTGGCTGGAGAAGCCGAGGTGGCGGATTTTGCCCTGCGCTTTCATTTCGAGCAGGAAGGGGATCACATCAAAGTTCAGGAACTTGTCGATGGTTTCCTCATTGACATTGTGGCAGAGATAAAAATCAAAGTAGTCAACGCCGCACTTTTCGAGCTGCTCGGCAAAAATGCGAGGTACGTCTTCTTTGCACGTACACATCATGCCCGGCATTTTGGAAACGAGATTGTAGCTTTCACGCGGATATTTCTTGAGCGCTCTGCCGATGAAGCGCTCACTCTCGCCGCCGTGGTACATATAAGCGGTGTCGTAGTAGGTTACGCCGTGGGCGTAGGCGTAGTCGATGATGGCCTGCGCCTTTTCCTCGTCGATGGGTGCGTCGCGCTCCGGGCCGGTGGTCGGCAGACGCATCGTTCCCATGCCAAGCAGGGAGAGCTTTTCATTGGTGTCATGGAACGGTCTGTAAAGCATGTGGGGTCCCTCCATATGTAGTTTTTGGTGTTGCGGTTCTCCATGGGGTGCAAAATGTTGTATATATTATAATGTATCGAACACAAGATGAGCTGCGGCTTCGACGGCGGTGTGTTGGAAGTAAGCGTCTTCCAGCGGGATCCATTTGCGTGGAAAGTCGTCAAAGTCTTCCCCTTCGCGTGCGCGCAGACGTGCCAGGCGGGTTTCAAGCGGCGCGGTCAGCACAACACGCAGGTCATAGTATTCCCGCAGGGTGGGGTGCAGCGCGTAGGCGCCTTCGATCAGGTTCAGCCGTTTCGGCGCAATGTGCTGCACCACACCAAACGACTGCGTCCAGCACTGCCACGGGCGATATGCAACGGTTTCGCCGCGGGAAAGCGGCAGCAGGACCTCATTTAGAAACCGCTCGTGGTCGACATTGCCGCCGGGCTCGGCCAGACGCTCCGGGGTGCGCTGGTGCGGCCGAAGGAAAAAGTCGTCCATATGAAAGATGTTGCAGTCATAGCGGTCTGCCAGCTGCGCGCACAGTGTGGTCTTGCCGGTCGCGCAGCGTCCGTCGATGGCGATGAGCAGGGGCTGCCGGTCGGTTTGCAGCAGCTGCCGGATCGCGGCGTCGAGGTCCATATTCATCGCCTCCTTTTTGTTATTATACCGAAAAACAGTAAGTGAATCAACCGGAATTCCACGGCTTTACAATTGACGGGCAACTGCTTTCAAAGTATAATGATGTAATCAAACAAAGTGAAAGGGGAGGATACGCCTTGTATACCATCCAAACGCTCAACAAGATCTCGCATTTGGGCCTCGACCGGCTCACGGCACGCGGCTTTCTGATCGATGATGCAGCGTCATCACCGGAGGGCATTCTCGTCCGGTCTGCGGCGATGCACGCCATGGTGTTTCCGTCCTCTTTGCTCGGCATTGCCCGCGCCGGCGCAGGTGTCAATAACATCCCGCTCGATCGCTGCGCCGAGGAGGGCATCGTCGTCTTTAATACGCCCGGCGCCAATGCCAACGCGGTCAAAGAACTGGTGGTCGGCGGTATGATCATGGCGTCTCGTGATGTCATGGGCGGCTCGCAGTGGGTGCGTGAACAGGTCAAAGCGGGTGTCGATGTGACGACGGTTGTGGAAAAGGGAAAGGCCGCGTATGTTGGGCCGGAGATCACGGGTAAGACGCTTGGTGTGATCGGACTTGGCGCGATCGGCGTGCTGGTGGCGAACGTTGCCTGCGCGATGGGCATGGAGGTTGTGGGCTACGATCCGTATCTGTCGGTCAGCACCGCGCTGCGGCTGGACCGCAATGTGACGGTGGTGCAGACGCTCGACGAGCTGGCCGCAGCCAGCGACTATATCACCATCCATGTTCCGTACAACGATGAGACGCAGCACACCATCAACGCGCAGCTGATTGCAAAGATGAAAAACGGTGTGCGGATCTTGAATCTGGCGCGCGGAGAGCTGGTCTGTGATGAGGACATGCTGGCAGCGCTGGAGGCTGACAAGGTCGCCTGTTATGTGACGGATTTTCCGAACAACAGGATCGCGCTGGCGAAGAATGTGCTGCCGCTGCCGCATCTGGGCGCGTCCACGCCGGAGTCGGAGGACAATTGCGCGGTCATGGCGGCCGACGAACTGGCGGACTATCTGCTCAACGGCAACATCCGCAACTCGGTGAACCTGCCGGACTGTGAGATGGCGAGAAGCGGCGCGGTGCGCCTGTGCATTATTCACCGCAATGTGCCGAATATGCTCTCGACGTTTCTGGCTGAGCTTTCGGCCGAAGGCGCGAACGTTGAAAATATGGTCAACAAGTCACGCGGCAAGTATGCCTATACGATGATCGACTTCGCAGAACGAGTTCCGGAAAAGGCGCTCGCGTTTGTCCGCGCGATGCCGGATGTACTGCGGCTGCGCGTCATATGATATATATTATATAGTATAACACCCCCGGCGGAACCAATCGTTCCGCCGGGGGCGTTTGTTTCAGCGTTTTAGGTGTTGGACTGCGTCGAGGAGCAGGTCGATCTCCTCTTCGGTTGTCTCGCGGCTGAGCGATGCGCGCACGGCGCCGTCGATGATCGCGGCGCTCAGGCCCATCGCCTCGAGAACGTGGCTGCGGTGGCCGCGGGCACAGGCAGAACCGGCAGAGATGTAAACGCCCTTGTCCTGCAGCTGGTTCAGGATGCCCTGCGAACGCATACCCGGCACGGAGAAGCTGACGATATGCGGCGCAGAGCCTGCGCCAAGCGTCACGACGCCGTCGATCGCATCGAGCGCCTGCCGCGCTTTGTCGCGCAGGGCGCACATATGCGCAATGTCGGCGGCCAGATTGGCGGCGCCCTCTTTGCAGGCTGCGCCAAAGCCCGCGATCAGCGGGGTGGCTTCTGTGCCGGAACGCATGCCGCTCTCCTGTCCGCCGCCGAGGAGCAGAGGGGGAAGCGACAGCCCCTTGCGGATATACAGCGCGCCGACGCCTTTGGTCGCGTGGACCTTGTGGCCGCTGACAGAAATCAGATCTGCGCCCAGGGCGGACGCCTTGAACGGGACTTTGAACAGCCCCTGCACTGCGTCGGTGTGGAAAATCGCGTCCGGGTTATTGCGGTGCGTCAGCGCGGCCATTTCCCGGATGGGCATGACGGCGCCGGTCTCGTTGTTGACCATCATTACGCTGACAAAAACCGTGTCTGGGCGCAGCGCGCACTTGAGGGTTTCGAGCGAAACGAAGCCGGCTTCGTCCGGCTGAAGGTAGGTGACATCAAAGCCCTCGGAAGCCATCTTTTCAAACGGATGCAGCACGGCGTGGTGCTCGATCGCGGTGGTGATGATGTGTTTGCCGCGCTTTTTCATGCGCGCGCAGGAGGAGACGATGGCCCAGTTGTCGGCCTCGGTGCCGCCGGAGGTGAAATAGATGCACGACTTGTCTGCGCCGATGGCGCGCGCGACCTGCTCTCTGGCGGTTTCGAGCATCCGATGCGCCTCGTCGCCCGGACGGTAGAGCGCAGAGGGGTTGTGCCAACGGGCGGTCAACGCATCGGAGATCGCATCGACGGCGGCCTGTGAGGGTTTGGTGGTTGCGGAGTTATCCAGATAGGCTGAGATCATTCAGACAGCCTCCTTTGCAGCAGAATTCGGAAAAAGATGGGCGGTTATTTGCCTACGCAGAAGCGCTCAAAGATGCGCGAGGTGACGTCTTCGGAGACGGAACGGCCGGTCAGCTCGCCGAGCGCTTCCATCGCCGATTCGACGTCGACGAGCACGGCGTCGGGCGTATAGAGATCGGCCAGCGATTGCCGCGCCTGCTCGAGCGACAGCTTCGCGCGGCGCACGACGTCGAATTGGCGCGCATTGGTCAAAATCGAACCGTCGCACGGCGTGTTTGCGCCAAAATGCGCGTCGATCCACGCGGAGAATTCGCCGAGTCCGCCGCCGGTTTTTGCGCTGACGGCGAAGCTTTCAAACGGGAGGTCGCGCTCCGAAACGACACATCCGAGGTCGGCCTTGTTGCGCAGCGCGACGGCGCGGCGCGCGTGTTTTGCGGCGTCGGCGGCGCGAAGGTCTTCTTCACACAGCGGCTGCGATGCATCGCAGACAAAAATGGCCAGGTCGGCGTTTTGCGCGGCCTGTTCTGCACGGGCGACACCCATGCGCTCGATTTCGTCGCCGGTCTCGCGGATACCGGCGGTATCGAGCAGGCGTACGGTCACAGAGCCGATGCGCACCGTCTGCTCGACGGCGTCGCGTGTTGTGCCGGGGGTCGGCGTGACGATGACGCGGTCAAAGCCTGCGAAGTGGTTTAAAAGGCTGGATTTTCCCGCGTTCGGACGGCCAACGATGACGGCCTGCACGCCGTTTTTCAAGATGCGGCCGCGGTCAAACGAGTCGGCCAGGCGGCCGAGCGTGGAAATCGCGTCAGAGAATGTGGCGTCGTGCTGCTCGAGTTCAAACGGCTCGATATCCTCGTCCGGATAGTCGAGCACCGCGTGAAAATGGGCGAGAAGATCGCGCAGAGTATCGTAGATCGTGTCACAAACACGGCTGATCTGCCCGTGCAGCTGACCGGCGGCGTTGGCCGCGGCGTCGACGGTTTCGGCGTCGATCAGATCGACGACGGCCTCGCACTGCGTCAGGTCCATCCGGCCGTTGAGAAAGGCGCGGCGGGTGAACTCACCGGGGCGTGCCTGCCGGGCGCCTGCGGCAAAGAGCGATTCCAGTGCGCTCGTCAAAACGACGGGGGAGCCGTGACACTGCAGCTCGACGGTGTCTTCGCCCGTGTAGCTGGACGGTCCGCGTGTGACAACGGCAAGGCAGCGGTCGATGACGCGGCCAGTGCAGTCGACAAGGTCGCCGTATACGAGCTTGCGATTGGGTGCGGCGGCAAGCGGGCCGCTTTTGGGGGTAAAGACGCGCCCGGCAACCTCCACGGCGCCGTCGCCGGACAGGCGGACGATGCCGATGGCGCTGGGGCTGAGCGCCGTCGCAATGGCGGCAATGACGTCAGACATATGGTTACTTCCCTCCCGTAGGTTTTGGCTTTCGGCGGTCGCAGATGTACTGCAGCAGCAAGCCGCCGATAATAAAGCACAGCGCCGCAATGGCGCGCATGGTAATGGTTTCTTTCAAGAATACCGCAGAGACAAGCAGCGACAAAAACGGCGTCAGATACGCGAGATTTGCCACCGAAGCGGTATTGTCGGCGGTCTGGAGGCCAAGTGCCCAAAGAAGATAGGCGACCGCATCGATGACGATGCCGAGCCAGAGCATCCCGAGCCACTGCGAGCCGGTGAGTGCAACCCAGTGCTCCGTCAGCAGACCGCTGAGCGAGCAAACCGCTGCGACGAGCCAGAAAACCGTCATGGCGATGTTCTGGTCATAGTCGGCCTTCTTGTTGAGGACGGAGAACAGTCCGTAGCAGGCTGCGGCGATCACACAGCTGATGATACCTGCGGCGGTGCGGCTGCCAGAACCTGCGCCGGAGGACAAGATCACAATACCGGCAAACGAGCAGAGCATCGCTACGACCTTCATGGGCGTGACACGCTCTTTCAGAATGAGGCAGGAGAACAGAAGCAGCATCATTGGCCACAGGTAATTCAAAATACATGCTTCGGACGAGGAGAGCTGCGATAGCCCGTAATAGTACAGCGCGGAATAGACGAACAGACCGAGAAATCCGAGCCCTGCCATGGCGGCATAGTCTTTGGGCGTGTAACGTTTCCTCTGCGCGGTCTTGCCGCATTTCAGATTGATCAGCAGCAAAAACAAACATGCGAACAGACTGCTGATGCAAAGCGCCTGCAGGTTCGGAATGTTCGACAGCAGTGCTTTGACAACCGCGGCCGTCGTCGACCAGATCAGAACTGCGCCGAACACATAGAGTGTGGATTTTTTCATATGATGTGCCTCGGAATCGGATACATTATTTATATCATACCACGCAAATGCGATCTGTCCAAGGTATATTTCCGGAGGATCTGGAAAAACTACCGCCGGGTGAAACGGTATGGAGCTTCAAGGACAGCCTTTGACGGAGGAGTGCCTGCACAAGGTGTTTTCCGGCGCGGGCGATTTTGTCACACGCACGATCCCGACGCCGGACGGCGACGCCCGGGCGTTTTTTATTGACGGACTGGTATCCGGCGGGGATATTTCGGAATATGTACTGCAGCCGCTTGTCCGCGGCGAGCCGGTGTGGAACGCGGTGGCTGACGCGGTGGAAGACCTTGATACTGCGGCGAAAAAGCTCGTCAACGGCTTCTGCATTGTGATCCAGGCTGGGCGGGCAACGGCATATGAGGTCAAGACCGGCGAGAAGCGCGGTCCGGGTGCGCCGCAGGTGGAAAATACCGTCAAGGGTGCGAAGGATGCCTTCACGGAGACGGTGCGCACAAACACCTCTCTGCTGCGCCGTCACTTGCGGACGCCGGCACTGCGGCTTTATGAGACGCAGGTCGGCCGGCGCTCACTGACAAACGTCTCGGTCGTGTCAATCGACGGGCTGACAAGTCCGGTACTGGTTGAGTCGGTCAAGACGAGACTGGCGGAAATTGACATTGACGGACTGATCTCGCCGGCGGCGGTGGAAGAATATCTGACCGGCTCGCGTAAGACGGCGTTTCCTCTGATGGAGTACACGGAGCGCACGGACCATTTTGCGCGCGGCCTGCTCTCGGGGCGTGTGGGTGTACTCGTCGACGGTCTGCCGCTCGGTTATCTGCTTCCGGTTGACATCGGCTGGCTGATGCAGTCGCCGGAGGATCGCGGCATGGACTATGTCTCTGCCTCGTGCGTGCGTGTGCTGCGGTATGCAGCACTTCTGGTCTCGCTGCTGCTGCCGGGGCTGTATATTGCGGCGGCGGCATACCATCAGGAGATGATCCCGACACAGCTGCTGCTTTCGATCATCGAGAGCAAACAATCTGTCCCGTTTCCGACGATTCTGGAGGTTTTGGGACTGCTGATCAGCTTTGAACTGCTGCAGGAGGCGGGGCTGCATCTGCCGCAGTCGATCGGACAGCCGGTTTCAATCATCGGCGGACTTGTTGTCGGCACGGCGGCAGTTGAGGCGAAATTGATCTCGCCGGCGGCGCTCATCGTTGTAGCTGCGGCAGGTATTTGCGGGTTTACGATGCCGGGAAAAGATTTTTCGGATGCAGTACGGTTGTGGCGATTTGTTCTTGCGGTCTGCGCCGGATTGGGCGGCATCTTCGGCCTGACGGCCGGGGCAATTGCGCTTTTGGTGCATCTGGCCGGGTTGGAGTCGTGCGGGCGGCCGTACCTTGCGCCATTTTCGCGGGCCAGCGGCGGCGGAGTCCTGCTGCGCCATCGGCTTGTCACGGAGAAATACCGTGATCCGGCACTTGACCCGCTGGATCTGCGCAATCAGGCATAGCATGGCTGAAGATTGAGAAAGCGGGCTCGTTTATGAAATCTATTATCATGTATCTGCTCATCGCATTCGCAGTACTGGCAGGCGGGTTGCCATTCGAGGAGGCCGACACCGCGGATCTGGTCGTTGTACGGACGCTCGCCGTCAGCGAAGATGCGTATGGACGCGTGACACTCTGCGGCCCCGACGGCCTGCGCGGTGAGGGCGGCGATTTCGCAGCTGCCGTGGAAAGTCTGGCGGCACATGCTCCCGGGACGCTGTTTCTTGGTGCGTGTGAGCATCTGGTCCTGACCGGGAGTTCTGCCGACTGCCTGGCAGATTGCGCCGCTGGCGGTGGGCTGCGTCCGGCGGTGCGTGTCTATTTTACAGACATGGAACAGTCAGAACTGGCCCGGCAGCTGGAAACGCTGACGGAGTACCTGTCTGCGCATCCGGGCGATGTGCGCCTGAGCGATGTGCGCGCGGCGCTTTATGAGGGGACTCGCCTTGATATTCCGCGGCTGCAGGGGGAGGAAGGGGCGTATGAAACAGTTTGAGCGCGCCGATGGTGCACTGCTGACAACAGCGCTGGTGCTGCCGGCGTGCCTGCTTTGCGCACGCTGGTCGGTCTGGCGCGTTGTATGCGGCGCAGTTGCCGCACTCATTATATTATATTGTATCTCGCGTATGGCGGACCGTCTGCCGGAGGACTTTCGCTTGCCGCGATGGTATTGTGCACTGCGGCTCGGCTGGTGTGCGCTGACGCTTGGCTGGTGTGCGGCGCTGACGCGGGGGCTGTTTCCGCAGTCGGACTCTGTCGTAATCCCGGCAGTGATGCTGCTTCTGGCAGCAACGGCCTGCGCGAAGGGGAAGGGCGCTCCTGCGCGGGTCGGTGCGGTGCTCTGGCCGTTTGTTCTGGCAATGCTGGCGGTGGTATTCGTCTTTGCGATTCCGGATATACGGCTGTCAGGACTGCAGGATACGGGGGCCCTGTGGCAGGCAGGCTGCGCGGCGGCGCTGCTGCTGCTGCCCGGGATGCAGCCGCTACGAAGAGGGAGGGCAAAGCGGATCGGGTTCCTTCTGCTGGCGCTGCCGATCGTGTGCATTCCGGCCGTGGTCTGCATGGGCCTGCTCGGCAGCGTGCAGACCACAGCGCTCGAACTGCCAATGTACGCAGCCACGCAGTCAATCAGTGTGCTCGGTGTAATGGAGCGCTTTGAGGTACTGCTCTCCGGTGCGCTGACGGCATCCTCTTTTTGCGTAATGTGCTATTTGATTGAAAACGGGATAGACGGCCTGCCGTGGCAGGAACCGTTTGGCAGGCAGGTGAAGGTGTACATGCTTGGCGCAGTCGGATTTGGACTGATGATCCCGGCGCAGGCACTTTCACCGTGGGTGCTCGGAATTGGAAACGCTATATTTTGCGGTCTGATTCCGGTTGGAATACTAGGTTTTGCGGTGAAAAAATCATCTCAAAAAAAGTGAAAAAAGTCGTTGACAAACAGGTTGCCGTGTGCTAATATACTACTCGCGCTGATCGAGAGACACGAAATCAAGCGAAAAACAACTGAAAAGCACGGAGCGGAAGCTGTCCGGTGCAAAAAGTTGAAAAAAGTTTGAAAAAGTTCTTGACAAAAGCGTGTGCTAATGCTAGAATATAAAAGTTCGCTGCGAACGCAAGAATGCCGGACCGAGCGAGCATGTACCTTGTAAATTAAACAACGAGAAACAGCTTATGTAAGCACCTTTGGAC
>CAZUKJ010000042.1:0-10411 GCA_964620855.1 uncultured Oscillospiraceae bacterium | reverse complement strand
AAGCAGATTGCTTCCTGCAAATTTATAAGGGAGTGTTGCATTTTGCAACACTCCCCGGAATCTATGTTTTCTCATTCGGACTCCGCTTTGCTGCGCCGTGTTTTGCCGTTTTAGATCGAATCCAGATACTTCACGACGCGGTCGCCGACGATGTAGCTGCCGGCAAGCGCCCAGTTCATATCGTTGAGGAACTGCTTCTTCACGCCGCCCTGATTGTAGTGACGGCCCGAAGCGAAATCGCCCGTAACATACAGGCCTTCGACCACGCCGCCGTCTTTGGCATATGCCTGCATATCGGCATTGACCTTGACGCCGCCGAAGCCGCCGTCGGTCGCCATGAAGCCGCCGACTGCATAGAACGGCCCCTTCTCTAGCGGGACAAGCGTGTCTTCCGGCTTGAAGAAGCCCCAGTCAAAGCCTTCGGCGCAGTACTGGTTGTACTCTGCGACCTCTGCCTTCAGGCCCTCCGGATCAATACCGGTGACCGCAGCGAGCTCTTCAAGCGTATCAGCCTTGAAGCAGCCCTTGACGCCCTTTTCGATCGCCGCATCAAGGTCGGCATGGATTTCTTCCATCGTATCCGGAAGCGTCAGGCCGGCGAACAGCGGATCCGGAATCTCGTAGCCGCCACCGCCGCAAACATGGGCTTTCTCAAGCACATTCTCAGAAAACACGGCAAAGACATAACCCTTCGGCTGCTGCATGATAACATGGCCGCCGTCAAACTGATCCATATGGCTGATCAGCGGATCGGAGCAGTAACGCTTGCCGTTGTAGTTGACAGAAATGGCGTACGGCGAGACGCTCATTGCGGAGAACGACTTGTTGTTGACCATGTACAGCGGGCCCATCAGGCGCAGACAGAAGCTGTCGTAGTCAACGAACGCGCCGACCTTTTCCATCAGCGGGATGGCGTCGCCGGTGTACGCCGGATTGGTGTGCGGCGACGGTCCCATATCGACCTCAAAGAAGCCGGGGCAGAGCTTTTCGGTGATTTCCTTGTTGCGGATCCAGGCGCCGGTTGCAATCAGGCACGCCTTGCAGTTGATCTTGACATAACCGTTCGGCGTCTCGGCAATCAGCGCGGTGATCTTGCCGTCTTCGACCTCGCAGTCCATGACCTTGTGCTCCGTCAGCACATCCACGCCCCACTCGGGGCACTTCTCATAGAGCTTCTGGATAACCATTTTACCAAATCCGTTATGCTGGCCGCCGTACTGCGGCCCGAGCGGGCCGTCCTCGCCGTCAAAGACATAGCGGCCAACGAAGAACTGATCCGCGACACCGGGATTCAGGTCGCAGAACCAGTCGAACATCTCACCCGTCGCCTTGATCGTGTTGGAGACGAGCTTCGGCTCAATGCGCCAGTAGCAGTCATCGAGCATTTTACGCAGGAAGTCCGCCGTGACATCCGGCAAGCCGCGCTCTTTCTGCCAACGGCTGCCGAAGGTGCGCATCGTGCTGGCGAACAGCATACCGCCGCCGACCATCTTCGTCTTTTCCAGAACGATTACCTTTTTCCCGGCCTGCGCCGCGCGCGCCGCAGCAACCATGCCGCTGCCGCTGCCAACGACCGCGAAATCGCAGGATTTCTCTTCGATGATATGATACATTACCCCATCCTCCTGTTGAATTGGTTGGATATCGTTATTATATCACACACCAACTCCCAGCACAACGGCAAGTTCTTTGCATACGAAACAAATACTTGCGTCATCCGCCTGTCAGGGTTATAATGATGCCACTTCTCACCGCCGCACAGGAAGGAGACGTTTCCATGAACATCCGTGCTGCCGGACTTCTGATCCGGCAAATGCGTCTGTCCAACAACTGGAGTCAGGAAGGCCTTTGCCGGGGTATCTGCGCTGTATCTTATCTATCGAAAATTGAACAGGGTAAAGCCGACGCCAGTGATGAGATCCTCTGCGCGCTGCTTCAGCGGCTCGGTCTTGACTGGTCCGATGAGCCGGCGCACGGCGCACTCATTGAGCGCTGCTACAACGCCGCATTTTCCGGCGATCCGACACTTCTGCGCGAAGCGGAAGCCGAGCTGAGTGCTCTGCAGCAATCGCTGCTGTCCGGGCCGTATTTCCTTGATGCGAAACTTCTGCTCGCCTGGTTCGACTGGACCGGTGCCAATGAAGAGCCGCAGGCACTCGATGCTTTCGAGACCGTTTTCACACCACGCCAGCACGCGCTCTGGCTGCTGACGCAAAACCGTCCTGACGAAGCGGTACAGCGGCTCCCCTGCCCGCTCACCTGGTACTACGCAGGACTTGCCGCCTACAATACAGGCGCCTATCCGGCCGCGCTGGAGCATCTGCAGCGCGGCTACGACGCAGCCGCCGAATCCGGCTTTGCCTGGAGAATGCTCGACAGCAAGTTCCTCATCGTAAACTGTTACAGTAATCTGCTTGATTTTGACCGTGTCCGTGTGCACGCACGCACCGCAAAGAATCTCGCCCGAGCGCTTGGCGATACCGGCGCACTGGAAGCACTGGAATACAATCAGGCCGCAACCGCGCTGGAGCTCGGTCATGTGCAGGAGGCGTATGACAGCTTCCTTCGTATTCAGGAGCCTGACGCACTGACGCTGCACAAAATGGCCATCTGCTGCGAAAAGCTCGGCAAGCCGGAGCATGCACGCCGCGCACTCGATCTGGCGCAGCACATGCCCTGCAGCATTGATGAAACGATCCTTTCCAGCATGTGCGCGGTCGTCCGCTACCGGCTCGACCATCCGGACTACCTGCGCGAGCCAAACTATGGCGAACTGCTTCTTGGCTGCTTCGCGTTGATCCGCCGCGAGCTTCCGGCGGGCTTTGCCAGTTTCCACCTGCCGTGGGTGCTGGAGTGGTACACTGCCGCGCGGCAATATCGAAGAGCCTATGAGCTTTTGCAGGATTTTCCTGCATATACCCATTTATAATGCATTAAGCCTGCGTTTTCCGGATCCCTTTTCCCGAAAACGCAGACTTTTTCTTTTTTTCCCGTTCTGCTACAATAAGAAAGAACAAAGGAGGGTTCGCCTTGAAACCAAAGCTATGGACAAAAAATTTCACACTGTTGACGCTTGCCACCATTTGCGGCGCAGCAGGCGGCATTGCCGGAGGCTTTGCGCTCTCGTTTCTGGTCTATGACGAAACCGGCAGCACCCTCGCTTCGGCGCTTCTGATCGCCATCTCTGTCATCCCGGATTTTCTGATCCCGCTGTTCGCTGCGCCGATGATGGATCGTCGTCCCAGAAAGCCATTTTTGGTCGGCGGCGACCTGATCAGCGGTGCGCTGTACGCACTCGCCGGCGTTTACCTGATGAAGTTTGAATTCACTTACATTGGCTATTTGTTCTTCTCGCTGATCATCCACTGCCTGATGAGTTTTGACCGACTGGCGTATAATGCGATCTTTCCCAGCCTGATCCCGGCCGGCTGCGAGGACAAAGGCTACACCGTTTCCTCCATGATCTACCCGGTTTTGCAGGTGATCATGATGCCGATTGCAGCGCTCCTGTTTGAGACCGTCGGCGTGGCAAACATTCTGCTGATCCAGGGTCTTTTGTCGATCACCGCAGGTCTGGTGGAAAGCCGCATAAAGCTTGTGGAGCAGCATGTGCAATCCAGCAGCCGCTTTTCCTTCCGCCAATGGCGGCAGGATCTTCTGGATGCTCTGCAGTATCTGAAAGAAGAACGCGGCATCCGGAATATCTATGCCTATGTCTCGGTCACCAACGGTGTCGGCAACGGTCTGTCGCCGATTCTGATTGCCTTTTTCCGCACCGCCCCCGGCTACACGATGGCCATGTACTCCGTATTTTCTGTTGTGGAGTTCGCGGGCCGTTCTATCGGCGGACTGCTGCGGTACTTCTTCAAGATCCCGGAAAAGTACCGATACCGTTTTATTGCCGGCGTCTACACCGGCTATGAACTGATGGACGCAAGCCTGCTCTGGCTGCCGTACCCGCTGATGCTGGTTAATCGCGTCCTCTGCGGTTTCTTTGGCATCAACAGCGCAACGATGCGTCAAACCGCCGTGCAGAGCTACATCCCCGAGCAGCTCCGTGCCCGACTCAATGCATTTGAAGAAGTGCTGTTCTCGATCTCCTACGGCGTGTTCAGTCTGATCATCGGCGCGTTGGGAGAAGTGCTCGATCCGCGCGTATGTATGTCGGTCTGCGCAGTCTTTACATTCAGCTGCTGTCTGCTGACCATTTTCCGTCGGCACAAAGACGTCCGTCCGATCTACAATGTGAAAATTGAATAACGCCTCCTAATGGAATACACACCGTGTTTCCTTTAGAACTATGCCGGAAGCAGACGTCTTCCGGCATAGTTTTTATACATTTTTGTGCGTTTTGGGTCGAAAAGGAAGTTTTTTTGACTGTACTTTCCGTCGCGACGCGTTATAATAAGGGGCAGAACCCTTTTACACTTTGGATTGGATTGGTATTGATTTATGAAACATGACGACGCGTTTTCCGTGCCGGATTCTCCAGTCTCTGAGTCGATCTCCGGTCTGAGCTTCAACGATCTGGTCTCCGATACGGTCTTCAATGACCTGCTGCATTCCATCTATGCCATTTCCGGCCTTCGCATCACCCTGTGCGACTACCAAGGCGAGCGAATTCTGGCCATCCACGAATATGTGACGCCGTTCTGCAGGGCCGCTACCTCGATGCCGGCACTGCGCGAAATCTGCATGCGCTGCACTCGCTGCGGCGGTGCCCGCGCCGCCGATATCCGGGCGCCGTTTATCTACCGCTGCTACGCGGGTCTGGCCTGTGCGGCAATCCCCGTGTTCGCAGAAGACAACTGGGTCGCCACGCTTGTCACGAGCGGCTTTCTGATCGAACCGGAATTCATGGCCGCTCTTGAGCAGATGTGCCCGGAGGAACAGCATCGCGCCCCGGCCCACGCCGTATCGAGTGCTCCATTTTTAAGCTACCAGCGTGCGGTAGACATCGCGAATTTGCTGTCGGTCGCAGCTCGCTATATTGCCGAAGCCGGTCTTCGCAGCCGTATGCAGACAGAGCTGCACCAGAAAACGCTGGAACTGATGGAGCAGCAGCAGATCCGAACGGATACCGAAAAGCTGCTCTCACAGGCAGAATTCAAAGCGCTGCAGTCGCAGATCAACCCGCATTTTCTGTTTAACACACTCAACGCCATCAGCCAGCTCGCTCTGATCGAGGGCGGTACGCAGACTGCCGACGCAATTTTCTCCCTTTCCGCGCTGCTGCGCCGCAACCTCAAGAAAAACGATTCCCTTCCGCCGCTGAAAGACGAAGTGGACAATCTGGCCGAATATGTCACAATTAAAAAGCTGCTCTACCGCGATCGCATTCAGTACGTCTGCGATGTAGACCCGAGCTGCCTGTCGCTGCGTGTGCCGCTGTTTACCCTGCAGCCGCTGGCCGAAAACGCGCTGCTGCACGGACTCGAGCCCAAAGAAGACGGCGGTACGCTGACGCTGTCGATCCAACGCGAAAATGACTTCATTGTCATCGTCATTGCCGATGACGGCATCGGCTTTGACCTGACTGCCCTGATGTCCCACGATCCACACGAGGCGAATCCGGTCCGCTCGGATCTGACCGGCATCGGCATCAACAATGTCACGCAGCGCCTGGCCAACCATTTCGGCGCCGCGTTTCACTGGACGATTGCCAGCACGCCGGGCGTCGGTACACGCATCACACTGTATCTTCCGGAAAGAAAGGATGACTGACCTTCATGCCGCACTCTGTTCTCGTCATTGACGACCAACCGCTCGAGGGCGAAATGATCTCCCTCGTCCTGTCAAACAACCGGCCGGACATCCACTACATCGGGCAGGCACTCAACGCATCCGCCGGCATCCGCATGGCTGCCGAGCACCACCCCGATCTGGTTTTTCTTGACATCCGCATGCCGGGCATTGACGGTCTCTCCGCGATTCCACAGCTCAAGCAGGCCTGTCCAACGCTGCAGATCGTGATCCTCAGTGCATTTGACGATTTTGAGTACCTGCGCGGCGCGCTGCGCGCCGGTGCGCGGGACTATCTGCTCAAGCCCGTTCGTCCTTCGGATATTCTCTCGGCGCTTGATATCCTCGATTTGTCGGCCGATCCGCAGTTCTCCGCCGCAGCCGCCATCTCACTGCCGAAAGCCGATCTGTTGATTGAAGCCGTTCAGTCCGGCGACAGCCATTGCGCCGAGCAGGCCGCGCTCGATTGGTTGGAGACATTCAGTCCGTTCGAGCAGAGCAACCCCATTATCGCCTGCGTGCGCTGCATGGAGTTGGGCGCCAAAATGACGCAGGCCGACGCCGAACATCATAACGCAGACAGTCTTTCCTTCCTCTATCAGGATCTGGTGCATCAGGTCTCCGCGCTGAAAGACATTGACCAGCTGCATATCTGCTTCGTTGACTTTGTCAAAAAGGCTGCCGATATCTATTCTCACGCAGCCGGTGATGTTGGCTTCCGCCAGATTGCCGAGGTCAAGCAGTACATCTCCGAGCACCTGCATGAGCCGCTGCAGCTGTCTGAGGTTGCCGGCAAGCTCTATCTGTCCACCGCATATTTCTCCCGGCTGTTCAAGGAGAAAACCGGCCTGACCTTTTCCGATTACCTCGCCAACTGCCGCATCGAAAAAGCCCGGCATCTGTTGGCCACCACCGATCTTTCAATCTCTGAAGTTGCTTCCGCAATTGGCTATCAGGAAGCCAACTCGTTCTCCCGCGTCTTCAAGGCGCGCACCGGACAGTCGCCCACGCTCTACCGTACCACCCAGCAGAACCACGCCTGATCGCAAACGCAGATCATCTTTTTTTGCGTCGGCCGTCAAATATTGTTACACGCAGGCGTTCTTTGGCCATTGACTGGCCAATCTCCCTGTGGCATTATTAAAATAATACCAGAATTATGTCGAGGAGGGCATTTTCCATGACTCAGGAAACCCCGCTTTATCAGCATTTTCTCTCCATTCTCCGCGAAGAGCTTGCCCCGGCGCTGGGCTGCACCGAGCCGATCGCCATTGCCTATGCTGCCGCCGTTGCCGCCCGTGAGGCTGCAGAGCCCGTCCGCAGCATCGAGATCGATGCCAGCGGCAACATGATCAAGAATGTCAAGAGCGTAATCGTTCCGAACTCCGAGGGTATGCGCGGCATCCCCGCCGCTGCGCTGCTTGGCGCCATCGGCGGCGACCCGGACAAGAAGCTCGAAGTTCTCGAGAGCGTCCGCCCGGAGCACATTGTACTCGCCCGCGAGCTGGAAGCGCAGAATGTATGCCAGGTTCGCCTGGTCGAAGGCCGCGTCGGTCTGTACCTGAAGCTGGCGCTGCACACCGATTCCCACACGGTCACCGTCACGCTCTGCGACAGCCACACCAACATCATCTGTCTGGAAAAAGACGGCGAGACACTCTACAGCACCGATTATACCAGCGCTGCCGAAAGTGACCGTTCCGGCATCACGCTTGCCGCGATCCTTGACTTTGCGACGACCGCCGAGCTGGAAGACCTCATTCCAATCCTCGAGCCGCAGTGGCACTATAATATGGCCATCTCTCAGGAAGGCCTGTCCGGCGAATACGGCGCGCAGGTCGGCCGCACGCTGCTCGAATGCTCCCTCCCGGACGATCTGTTCGCCCGCATGCGTGCCGGCGCAGCAGCCGGTTCCGACGCCCGTATGAACGGCTGCACCATGCCGGTTGTCATCAACTCCGGCAGTGGCAACCAGGGTATCACCGTCTCCGTTCCCGTCATCATCTACGGTCAGGCAATGGGCCTGTCTGACGAGTTGATCTATCGAGCGCTCGCGCTCTCGAACCTCACTGCGATCTATCAGAAGGTCGGCATCGGCCGTCTGAGCGCGTACTGCGGTGCGGTCAGCGCTGCCTGCGGCGCAGCAGTGGGCATAACCTGGCTGGCCGGCGGTACGATTGAGCAGATTGAAGATACCGTTGTCAACGGTCTTGCCAACGTCTCCGGTATCGTCTGCGACGGTGCGAAGGCCTCCTGTGCCGCTAAAATCGCAGCCGCACTTGAGGGCGCGCTGCTCGGCCATCGTCTGGCGATGGCTGGCCGCCGCTTCTTCCCGGGTGACGGCATTGTGCAAAGCACGGCCGACGAGACTGTTGTCACCGTGGGCCGCCTTGGCCGCGAGGGCATGCGTCAGACCGATATTGAGATTCTGAACATCATGCTTGGTTGTTAATGACAAAAAGAACCTCCGGAGTGCTCCGGAGGTTCTTTTTTGTCTTCGGTGTATAACCTCAGCTTCCCGGTGCAGTCAGCCGGCCGCTTCGGAGAAATGCGCCAGCACCAACCGGGTAAAATCCCGGAGCGGTTCGCTGTCATCTTCGAGCCGGTACGCCAAACACACACTTTGTACTGCATCGAGCGCCACACACCGCAGCTGCGGATGATTCCTTGAGAGAGACCACGCGTCGCGCAGCATCACGCCTTCATTGTTGAGCACGCCCTGAATCACCGAATTCATACTACCGCGCGTCTCCACCTCCGGCAGGATCTGATACGGTTCCAGATACCGAAGCATTGACCGCTTGGCAATGTCGAAGCCCTCGTGCCCCGTGACGAGAAATACTTCGTCCCGAAACTCCGCCGGGCTGAGCGTTTCTCTCTGACACAGCGGATTTTCCCACGAAACAACAAGTTCCATCGGCACTTCGGCCAACGGGACAGTTGTGATCCCTTCCAGATACCCTGACGGCACAAGCGGCAGAAAAATCACATCGAACTGGCCGTCGCGCAGCTGGGCGATCAGCGTCATCAGATTGCTCTGACAGGCCGTGTTCACCATCGTCTGTGGATGGAGCTCGATAAATCGGCGGCGGACGTCCTGCATGAAATGGGAGATATCCCAGTCCTCCAGGACTCCCAACCGCAGGGTCGTGACCGTGCTGCCGTCGAGCCGCCTCGCGTTGTCGATTACCAATTCAAATTCCCGCTCCATCGCCAGAAAATGGCTGTAGACCAGCTTCCCTGCCTCCGTCAGCGAAACGCCCCGGCTGCCGCGTTTGAGCAGCACAACCCCCAACTCCTGTTCCAGGCTCCGGATCTGCTTGCTCATTGCAGGCTGAGAAATAAAAAACGAGTCTGCCGCCTTCGACAGACTGCGGCATTCCACCGCCTCCATAAAATATCGGATCTGCAGGCTAGTCACCATATCACCCCTAACTAAAAGGTTATATCCCATATTCCATTTTTGCTCTTTCCAGAAAATACAGGCGCTTTATAATAGAGATAAGACCATTTGGTTATATCCTCATTCTATCCGTTAAAAAGGAGCAATGCAAGATGAAAGAACAGTCTTTTTCCACTTATATTGACCATTTCGATTTGCTGAGTCTCGAATGGGACAAGGCGACGCAGGCCATTTTAAACTGCGGCTTTGTCATGGATAACGGCAGCAATGTGCTCCCGCCCTTCACCCCGCCCACCGGCGGCAAGAAGCGCTCGTTCTCCGACATCACAAAATGCCAGTTCATGTTCCCGAACTGCTACATGATCTCCACCTGCGCGACGTCCAAAGAGGACGGTCTGTACCACTGCTATGGCAACTATGACCCGAAGCATCCCGGCATGTACCACCTTGTCTTCGGCTCTCACAACATTGAACGCCTGTATGACCGCATCACCAAAACCGATCTGACGGTTCGCTATGAAGAAGACTTCAACGGCCCGATCGGCTGGACGGGCCGCTTCTGCATGAACGGTGTGATGAAGGGAATGATGGTCGTCTCCGGCGTTACGCTTGAAAAAGAGTATGCTGATATGAGTATTCTGATCAATAACCAGAAGTCGGCACATCTGCTCTATCATCCGGGTCAGTATCGCCACATCAACGGCGCAGACAGCATCGCCGAAATGATCCTCTGTGTGGACGATCCGACCGACTATGAAGATCTCTGCCGCGATGTTCCGGTCCTGACCGAGTGCATCGAGCACTCCGTCGGCGAGTCCGGCATCCGCACGCTGACCGTGATGGATTCCGAAGCCATCGAAGCAAAATACAGTGTTGCGCTCGAAAAGAACCGCAAGGGTCAGATCGGTCTGGTCTTCACTGTACCGGACTTTGTCAGCCTCGACTTTGTCCTCGAGAAAAACCACGTTGCGCATCTCGTCCGCGACGACTGCCGCATTGTTGATATCTCCGGGGAGATCGGCGCATTCTTTGTATTTAAAAAGAAATAAGCCTATCATTAAAAACGGAAGGTGTGCGAAGGCCGACACCCGATAAGGAAGTATTTCTATAAAACAATAGGAATTTGCCGTACAAATTCCCTGCTTGTTACTGTAATAAGACAACGCCACCCGAAAAAGAAAAATTCTTTTTCGGGTGGCTTATTTTTTGAGGTTTCAAACCTGCGGTTTGAAGTGAAGTTGTAACGAATGACAAGTATTTGCCTTT
>CAZUKJ010000041.1:0-10502 GCA_964620855.1 uncultured Oscillospiraceae bacterium | reverse complement strand
GCTGCTCGTCTGGCTTTCGCAGAACGGAGGTTAACATGAAACGAGTCACCATTTACACCGACGGCGCGTGCTCCGGCAATCCCGGCCCCGGCGGCTGGGGCGCCATTCTGGAATACAACGGCCACCGCAAGGAGCTCTCCGGCGGCGATCCGGCCACCACAAACAACCGCATGGAGCTGCTCGGCGTCATCTCGGCACTCTCCGCACTCACCGAGCCGTGCGCTGTCGACCTCTATACCGATTCACAGTATATCGTCAACGCCATGACCAAGGGCTGGGCCAAAAAGTGGCAGGCCAACGGCTGGATGCGCAACAAAAAAGACCCGGCGCTCAACCCGGATCTCTGGCAGCAGGTTCTGGATCTGTGTGGCGCGCACGCCGTGACCTTCCACTGGGTCAAGGGCCATGCCGACAACCCGAACAACAACCGCTGCGATCAGCTCGCTGTTGCCGAGCGTCTGAAGTTCGGCTGATCCGCGGATCATGGTTTCCCCTGCGGACGAAAGCGGGAGTGCTGCATTTGGCAGCACTCCCGTTTTGTTATCTTCTGAAATCAAAATCATTCTCCGGATCATCGTCGGGATCTGTATCGGTCATGACCTCACCGATGCGCATCCGCCGCTGCCGCTTGATCTCTTCGACCTGTCGGTGCAGCAGTTCCTTGACCTCGCGCGGCCGCTTGATGCTCTTCAGTTCCAGCGTCGGCATCGTTTTGTCAGAGGAAATGACCGTCACCGTGCCGACGCCGAAGATGCGCTGGAACAGTGTGATCTTCACACTGATGTCACGCACACGGTACAAAATGACCTCGTCTTCGTGGGTCGTGAGCAGGCCGGTGGACAAAAACAGACGATCCTCACTCATAGAATAGCGGGTAAAGCTGATCGGCATGCCCAGATAGCGTTTCCGGTCACGCCAGATGTACTCGATGGCCAGCGGCATAAAAACCTCTCCTTCCAGCGTTCAGGTACTTTCATTGTATCGCAAATGTGGTAGAATGAAAAGAGAAAAAGGGGGAATTACCCATGAATCTGCAAATTCCGACGTCCTGGTCACCTTTTCTGGCCGCCGAAACCGAAAAACCATACTTTCAAACGCTGGATGCCCTTGTCCGCGACGCCCGTGCATCCGGCGAGGTCTACCCCGCGCAGGAGCAGGTCTTCCGTGCCTTGGAGCTCTGTCCGCCCGAAAAGACGCGCGTCGTGATTCTGGGCCAGGACCCGTACCACGAGCCGGGACAGGCACACGGTCTGGCCTTTTCCGTCCCGGACGGCACGCCGCTCCCGCCGTCGCTGCGGAATATCTTCAAGGAGTTAAATGACGACCTCGGCATTGCGCCGGCCGCGTCGGGGGATCTGACCCGCTGGGCGCAGCAGGGCGTGCTGCTCCTGAACACCGTCCTGACCGTCACGCGCGCGCAGGCCAACAGTCACAAACAGTTCGGCTGGAAGCGCTTTACCGACGCGGTCATTGCCGCCGCAGGCGCGCTCGATCATCCGGTTGCCTTTGTTCTTTGGGGCGCGCAGGCGCAGAAAAAGCAGGCGCTGATCGCAGACTGTGCGCCGCGGCTGATCCTCTGCGCGCCGCACCCGAGTCCGCTGTCAAGCTACCGCGGCTTCTTCGGTTCGAAACCGTTCTCCCGGATCAACGACTTTCTGGCAGCTAACAACGAACCTGCCATCCGCTGGTAAACGGCAGTGGCACTTGCTTTGCCGCGCTTCGCGTGGTATAATAGTTCCCCAAACCGCGTCGAAAGGAGGCGCCGTATGTCTGACTCTGTCCAAATTGAACAAAGTGATCTGCGCAAGCTTCTCGCCTGTGCGGACGCCGATGCGGCGCTTGTGTACCTGTACCTGCGCACCGGCGCTTCTGCCGACTCTGCCGCCGAAGCGCTGCGCCTTCCGGCGCACCGCTGTGATCGTGCGATGGCCATGCTGCGCCAGATGGGTCTGGCGCCGGAGCCTTCCGTCCGCGTTCTCGCAGACGAAACGCGCCCGCAGTACACCGAAGCCGACGTCAAAACTGCTCTGCGCGACCCGTCCGGCTCGTTTTCACTGCTCATCGGAGAAACGCAGCGCCGTCTCGGCCGCGTGCTCTCGACCGAGGAACTGAAGATTCTGCTGTCGATGACAAATTACCTCGGCCTGCCGACCGAAGTTGTCGGTATTCTGATTACATACTGCATCGAGCGCAGCCGCGCCCGCGGCGGTTCCCGTCTGCCGAGCCTGCGTGCAATCGAAAAAGAGGCCTATGCCTGGGCCGACCGCGGCATTGATACCCTCGAAGAGGCCGCCGCTTTCATGTCTGCAGGCTTAGAGCGCCAGTCGCGCGCCGGCCGCATCCGCTCGATCCTGCAGATTGAAGGCCGCAAGCTGACTGCCGGAGAAGAAAAGTACATCCTCTCGTGGCTCGATATGGGCTTTGGCGAGGAAGAGATCGCACTGGCCTATGAAAAAACCTGCATGAACACCGGCTCTCTGAAGTGGCCGTATATGAACTCCATCTTGACAAGCTGGCGCAATCAGGGCCTGCTGACGATCGATCAGATCCGTGCAGGCGACAACCGTCCGGCACCAAAACAGTCGGCGAAGCAGGCCATCGGCCAGCCCGGCGACTATGAACGCGACGCCGTCGCCCGGCGTCTGCGCAAAGGCTGAAAGGAGGCGCGAAGATGTCCTACTCCCCGTCCGTCCTGTCCCGTGCAAAAGCGCGTCTGGCCGACGAAAAGCGCGAAGCCGAATCGGAGTATGCCCGCCGTCTGGCCGACGCATATTCCCGTTTTCCGCGCCTGAAGGCCATTGATATTGAACTGCGTTCGACCATGGCCGAAACCATGGCAGCCTGCTTCCAGAAAGGCGGCGATCCCCAGGCGGCGATCGCCTCGATCCGCGACAGGAATCTCGCCCTGCAGCGTGAGCGCGAGTGGATTCTGGAGGCGGCCGACCTCGAACCGGATTACCTGGAAGCACGCCCGGTCTGCGTCGAATGCAGCGGCCTCGGCTATGTCGGCGAGCGAATGTGCGCCTGTCTGAAGGAGCTGTGCCGTCAGGAGCAGAAAAAGGAGCTGACGAGCCTGCTCAGCGCTCGTGCAAGCTTTGAACACTTCTCGCTCGACTGGTACGCTCCCGAGTTCGACCCCGACTACGGTGTCAGCCCGCGGGAGAATATGCGTCGCGTGCTGCGCGATGTCCGCTCCTACGCACTCGGGTTTACCCCCGGCCAGTCCGGCTCCATGCTGTTTTCCGGCGGTACCGGCCTCGGCAAGACGTTTCTGTCCGCCTGCGTTGCACGCACGGTGGCTGATCTCGGCGCTTCAGTCGTCTACGATACCGCCGTGGCAATCTTTAACGACTTTGAAACAGAGAAGTTCCGCAGAAGCAGCTATGACGACGCTGCAGAGCCGCCCCTGACCGACAAGTATCTCAAGTGCGACCTGCTGATCATTGATGATCTCGGCACCGAACTGACGACCAACTTCACGCAGTCGGCACTGTATACCATCATCAACAACCGTCTGCTTTCCCGCCGTGCAACGATCATCTCGACGAACCTGTCGATGACGGACATCAGCGCACGTTACAGTCCGCAGATCGTCTCGCGCCTGAAAGGCACCTACGAGGACGTCTACTTCTTTGGCCAGGACATCCGCCAGCAAAAAAAGAACGCCAGCTATTAATGCATGACGGGCGGCCCGCCGGAAGGCGGGCCGCCTTGGTTTTTTCCCTCTGTGCACAGCAGCGCACCCCAGCAAAACGCCCCAATTTCCTCCCGAAAATTTGGCACATAATTTCCGAAATCCCTCGCAATTTTATCTTTTATGTAACCCTGTATTGTGATATAATAGTTGCACCATTTTTGCTGCAACAGCACGTCCGGCAGCGTGAGCCGGCCGTGTCGGAGCGAAACGCCCGCCATGAGGGATTGAGGCGTGTTTTCGCATCTTCATTTTTCTGAACGGTTCAGGGAACAGGAGTCCTTGTTTATGATCGAATTATTATCTCCCGCCGGCTCGGTTGAGGCGCTGCACGCTGCCGTCCAAAACGGTGCAGACGCCGTCTATCTGGGCGCCGGAAGCTTCAACGCGCGAATCTCTGCCCGCAACTTCTCCCCCGAAGAGTTGACCGAAGCGGTCACTTACTGCCACATCCGCGGGGTTAAGGTATATCTGACGCTCAACACCCTCGTCACCGACCGCGAACTGCCGCAGGCTGCTGAAGCCATTACGGCCGCCGCTCGCGCCGGCGTTGATGCGTTCATTGTCCAGGACCTCGGCATCGTCTCGCTGTGCAAGCAGATGGCGCCGGGCGTGGAGCTGCACGCCTCGACGCAGATGAGCCTGCACTCGCTCGAAGGCGCCCGCGAAGCCGAACGGCTCGGCCTCTCCCGTATCGTCCCGGCGCGCGAACTCTCGCGTGACGAGCTGGCCTATTTGTGCCGCCACTCGCCGGTCGAGACGGAGGTTTTTGTTCACGGCGCACTGTGTATGTGCTATTCCGGCCAGTGCTATCTGTCCGCCATGATCGGACAGCGCTCCGGAAATCGCGGCCGCTGCGCACAGCCGTGCCGCCTGCCCTATGGCTACGGCCACGCCGAATCCAAATATCCGCTCAGCCTCAAGGACAACTGTCTGGTGCAGTATGTAAAAGACCTTGAGGCCATTGGTGTTTCTTCTTTGAAAATTGAAGGCCGCATGAAGCGCCCGGAGTATGTCGCCATCGCCACGCGCATTTACCGCGACGCGATCGACGGCAAAAATCCGACCCGCGAGCAGCTCCGGATGCTGCAGCAGGGCTTTTCCCGTCAGGGCTTTACCGACGGCTACTATACCGGCAGCAAGGGTGCGCATATGTTCGGCGTCCGCACGGATGACCGCCCCGACAAGGCGCTGTTTGCACAGGCACGCGCCAGCTACGAAACAGGCGAAAATAAAAAGATCCCGATCCGCTATTATGCGGTGATCCAGCAAGGACAGCCCGCGATGCTCGCTGCCGAAGATGACGCCGGACACATCTGCAAAACGACCGGCCCTGTTCCGGAAATCGCCCGCGTTCGCGAGCTGACGGCAGACGAGCTGACCGAGCGGCTGTCCAAAACCGGCGGTACGCCGTATGTGAGCATTGGCTGCCGTGCGATTGTCGACCGCGGCCTGACCCTTCCGGCTGCATCCATCAACGCCATGCGCCGCGACGTGCTTTCGCACCTGACGGCCGTCCGCGGCCGTATCGAGCCGCCGGAGATTGGCCGCTATACCGCGCCGCGCATCGTCCCCGGCCCAAAAGGACGGCCCGCGCTCACCATTGAAGTCCTCTCTGCCGCGCAGGTCACTCCCGATGTTCTGCGCCGCAAACCTGAAATTCTGTATATTCCGCTCTCTGAGCTCTGCGCGCATCCGCAGTGCATCCGCAGTGTACCGAGCGAGACAACCGTCTGCGCCATTTTGCCGCGTGTGATCTGGGACAGCGAGACGCGCCGCGTGCTCGATCGGCTCGACACGGTCTATGAGCTCGGCGTCCGCGAAGTCCTTCTCGGCAATCTCGGCCACATCACGCTCGCGCGTTCCCGCGGCTTCAGCATCCGCGGCGACTTCGGCCTGAACCTGTTCAATTCCCGTGCCATGCAGATGCTGCGCCACGAGGATCTGATCTCCGCAACCGCCTCGTTCGAGATGAGTTTCCCGCAGATTCGTGACCTGTCGAAGGATCTGCCCACCGAGCTGATCGTCTATGGCCGTCTTCCGCTTATGCTGATGGAAAACTGTGTGATCCACAACCGAAACGGCGTATGCGCCTGCGGCCAGAGCTTCACTCTGACCGACCGCAAAGGCGAGAACTTCCCGGTCGTCCGCGACCCGGGCACCTGCCGCAATGTCATTCTCAACGGCAAGAAGCTCTATATGCTCGACCGGCAGAACGAGCTGGCCAGCCTCGGTGTGCAGTACGCCAGAGTGCGTTTTACGACCGAAAGCCCGGCGCAGATCTCCAGCACTCTGCGCGCCTGGGAACACGCGCAGCCGTTTGAACCCGGCAACTGCACCCGCGGCCTTTACGCCCGTGGCGTCGAATAATCAGCCAGGACAGGCTGAGAACTACGAAGGAGACCTTCCCGATGGCTATCGTACTCGCTTCCGCGTCACCCCGGCGGCAGGAGCTTTTGACCATGCTCGGCCTTTCTTTTGCCGTCCGGCCGGCAGACCTCGACGAGGCCTTTGACCCGGAGAAACCAGCCGACGAAGAAGTGCTTCGCGTCGCCCGGGCCAAAGCCGCAGCCGCAAGCGCCGGAAAAGAAGACATTGTGATCGCTGCCGATACCATCGTCGTGCTCGACGGCCGCGTACTCGGCAAGCCGCACGATGAAGAAGAGGCTCTTCAGATGCTCAGCAGCCTCTCAGGCCGCAGCCATGAGGTAATGACCGGCGTGTCCGTCCGCTGCGGTGAGACCGAACACGGCTGCACGGTGCGCACCACCGTTACATTCCGCGACTGCTCCGAGCGCGAGCTGCGCGCCTATATTGCCACCGGTGAGCCGATGGACAAAGCCGGCGCATACGGTGCGCAGGGTCTTGCCAGCATTTTTGTCGAACGGATCGACGGCGATTTCTTCAATGTGATGGGCCTGCCGCTGTGTGCCCTGAACGAGCTTTTGAAGCCGTTTGGCCTCGAGATACTGTAAGGTGATACCATGAAAAGATTTTTTACCCCCAAAGTCCGTACCATACTGATCGCCGCCGTCGTGCTGGCTGTTGTCACGGCGCTCGCCGTGATGATCGGAGGCACAACCTTCGGCCACCGTGTAACCGGTGCGGTCCTGCAGCCGTTCCGAAGCGGAATCTCGGTGCTCACTCGCCAAGCCGAGCGGATCTATGGCTATCTGTTTGAATACGATTCCCTCGTCGCAGAAAATCAGGCGCTGAAAGCGCAGCTGGCCGAGCTGTCGGAAACGGCGCGCTATAACGAAGAGACCGAACGCGAAAACGAGCGTCTTCGTGAGTTGCTGCATCTTGCAGAGGCGAACAATGACTATGAGCTGGTCTCCGCCTATGTCAACTCCATGAGCGGTTCACACTGGTCGAATACGCTTACGCTGGACCAGGGTGAAAATTCCGGCATTGCCGAAGGCATGTGTGCAATTACGGAATACGGTGAAGTCGTCGGTATGGTGACTGCAATCGGCCCGAACTGGTGCACCGTCACTACGATTCTTGACGCCTCCAGCGAGGTTTCGGCGACGGTCGCCTCAACCGGCGACTCCGGTATTGTGCAGGGCGCGTGGCAATCTGTCGGCGACCATACGCTTCGCCTGAACTACCTTGACACGGCCGCGATCCCGCAGAACGGCGAGCAGGTCCTGACGACCGGCTCGACGCTCTACCCCAAAGGCCTCGTACTGGGCACCATTGCCGGCGCAGGCTTCGACGAAACCGGCGTTTCCAAATATGCCAATCTGGACCCCGCCGCAGACTTTGACAATCTCGAACAAGTTTTTCTGATCACGCACTTCCAGGACTGACGGAAGTAATCCAACGCCAAGGAAAGGAGGCTCTCCATGCGCCGCGAACACATTCTCAGCATTGTGAAATGGACACTTTATTCGCTGCTGTTCCTGCTCGCTCTTTTGCTTCAGACGAGCGTGTCGGCCGGGAGCGCCCCGTACTTCCCACTCGCGTGCGTTCCGGTCACCATTGCGCTCGTTGCCATGCAGGAGGGTGCAGAAAAAGGCGGCCTGTTCGCGCTGCTCGCCTCGCTTGTCTGGTGTCTGTCCGGCGTCAGTTACGGCAGCCTTCAGATCGTGACGCTCACGGTTGCCGCTGTCTGTTCCGGCGCGCTGTGTGAACGTATCCTGACCCGGCGGCTCCTTCCTGCGATCCTCATCAGTCTGGCCGCGCTCGTGTTCAACGAGGGGTTGTGCTTTCTCCTCCGCTGCTATCTCGCCACAGCCGAACTGCCGCAGTTTTTGACCGTGACGCTGCCAAACATCGCTGCATCTGCGCCGGTCATCCTGCCAACGTATCTTATCACCAGGCTCATCGGAAAGGTAGGCAAATAAATGGAACGACGCATTCGCTTCCGTGTGGGCGTACTGATCATGCTCATCGTTGTCGGCCTGAGCCTGTACGCAGGCAGTGTGTATAAGCTCCAGGCCGAAGCTGATGCCGAAGAGGCGTCAGGCAGCCTGAGCACCTATACCTACTACACCACCGTCTCAGCCGCCCGCGGCAACATTTTGGACCGCAACGGTGAAGTGCTTGTCACCAACCGCGCAAGCTACAACCTGACGATCATCAACTACGCACTCTTCAACGCGGAAAGTCCGAACGAACTGCTGCTGCTCCTGGCAGAAAAATGTGACGAGCTCGGCGTGGATTACGCCGACCACCTTCCCGTCTCAGCAACCCGACCGTATGCATATACAACGGACGAATTATCTTCGACCTGGCAGGGTTACTTTAAATCCTATATGCGTGAACAGGGTTGGGACTCCGACATGTCTGCCGAGAACCTGATCCGTGTCATGCGCCGCAAATACTCGATCCCGTCCGACTGGACCGACGAGCAGGTCCGCATGGTCGTCGGGCTGCGCTACGAACTGTCGCTGCGCTACTACTCCTGGTCGTCTCTCGGCTTCTACACGCTCACGACGGATATTTCTTCGTCGGACATGGCGGCGATCCTCGAACTGAGCATCCCCGGTCTGATCGTCGAAACAACGACTGTGCGCGAATACAAAACAGAGCTCCTTGCCCACGTGCTTGGCCGCGTCGGCCTGATGAACGCCGAAGAGTATGAGACATACTCCGAACTTGGCTACCCCATGAACGCCTATGTCGGCAAGGACGGTCTGGAGAAAGCCTTTGAGAGCTATCTGCACGGCGAAGACGGCACTCTGGTCACGACGATCGACGAAAACGGCGATATCGTTGACCAATATTACGCCAAAGAGCCGGTTGCCGGCAACAACGTCGTGCTGACCATCGACCTTGAGCTGCAGCAGGCAACCGAAACTGCGCTTGAAAACGTAATCCTCAGCCTGCGTGAGAATGGCGTCGGCTCGGAGAAGGAAGGCACAGACGCCGAGGGCGGCGCAATGGTTGTGATGGATGTCAACACCGGCGAGGTGCTGTCCTCCGCCAGCTACCCGACCTTCAATCTTGCCACATACTCACAGGACTTCAACGCCCTGCTGGCAGCCGACTACTCCCCGCTGTACAACCGTGTGCTGCTGGCGGCCTATGACCCCGGTTCTGTTTTCAAGATGACCACGGCGATCGCCGCCATCGACTATGCCGAGACCGGCCGCTACTACTCCATCGTCGACAAAGGCCTGTATGAATACTATGAGGACTATCAGCCTGCATGTCTTCTGTGGAAACGAGGCCTGACGCACGGCACGCTCAACATGATGGAAGCGCTGGCACAGTCTTGCAACTATTACTTCTATGAGATCGGCCGTCTCACCGGCATTGATGCGATCGACGAGGTCTCTGCTGCGCTCGGTCTTGGCGAATCGACCGGTGTGGAGCTTGATGAAGAGATCGGTTGGCGCGGCAATGCCGAGACAAAGGCAAAACTGCACGCCGATGATCCGAACGAATCCGGCTGGTACGGCGCAGACCTTCTGCAGGTCTCCATCGGCCAGGGCGACAACAAGTTCACCCCGATGCAGCTGGCCTGCTACACCTCAACGCTGGCAAACGGCGGCACACGCTTTGCTGCAACGTATCTGCGCCGTGTCGTCTCGTCGGACTACTCCGCAATCGTTGAACAGAATTCACCGGAGGTTCTGAGTACGCTCAATATCTCCGAAGAGGCCTTGCTCGCCGTCTCCGAAGGTATGCGGATGACTGCCACAAGCGGTACTGCTTCCGACTACCTGAAAAACTACGACATCGCCGTCTGTGCCAAAACCGGTACTGCCCAGCACGGCGGCACCGGCTCGGATAACGCAAGCTTCGTTTGCTACGCACCGGCCGATGATCCGCAGATCGCGATTGTCGTCTACGTCGAAAAAGGCGCGCAGGGCGGATACCTCTCCAATGCCGCAAAAGCCGTCATGGATGTCTATTTCGCCACATCTTCCAGCGGCGATACCGAGATTTTGGAAAATACCGTCTCCTGAGTTCTGCGTTCCAAAGGGAGTGCTGCAAAATGCTGACTCCCGATAAGGAAGTATTTCCATAAAACAAGCAGGGAATTTGCCGTGCAAATTCCCTGCTTGTTACTGTATCAGACAAAACCACCCGAAGAAGAAACATTCTTTTTCGGGTGGAATCTTTTTTGTGAAGTTTCAAACCTGTGGTTTGAAGTGAAGTTGCAACAAAGTACAGTGAAGTATTTGCCTTATGGGCAAATGTGAAGTGACGTTTGCCCCAAAACCACTTGCGAAGCAAACTTCGCTGCGAAGTAGCTTCACTGCCTAAGGGCAGCTTCACTTGCCCTTAGGGCAAACTTCGTTTCGGCACAGCACGCTGCGCCACTTAAAATACTGCCTTATGTTGCTGTGCCGAA
>CAZUKJ010000040.1:0-10550 GCA_964620855.1 uncultured Oscillospiraceae bacterium | reverse complement strand
GCCAAGGCTGCTTGCAATCGAATGTATGGACATAAGAAACGGAGCGTATCGGTACCGATACGCTCCGTTCACTGTTTTACGGCAACCCGCCTAAGCACCTGCGTTGGGTGGTTATTCCCGGGTGTCATCTGCGAAGTGATAAAGTGTATGCGCGAGAAGGTCTTGCCCGGGCCAGTAGGAGCAAAGACAGAGTGCACTGGCGAGCTTTCCGCCGGAGCCGAACAGGTTCAGTGCCAGCATCAGGTCGGAAAACCAGAACAGACAGCTGCCGATGAGCAGAAGAATTCTCGTGCGTGTGCGTCTGGTTGTGAGATTGCCGATGGCTTTGCCGAGCATACACGAGATCACAACGGCATAGCCAATGAGCACAATCTTCATCACGGAATCTTCGATGCGAATAAACGGTGTGCCGAGCAGACAGAACAGCGACACTGCGCCAACGGCCGCGATTGGGAGAAGGTCGCTTTTCCTGGGGGCTTCCAGCGCGCAGTATGCGGCAAAGTAAAATACATGACCGGCAGCAAAAACAACGGTGCCCAGAATGAAGTTGATCCCCAGCAGGACGTCGGCCGCTGCAGTCAGCAGCATCGCACCGGCGGCAAACCATGCGGCGGCGCGCTTTTCGCTTCTTCTGCGGCAAACATAAAAAAGGTTAATCAGGCCGAGCAGGGCAAAGAAGCCGCTCGTGATTCCCTTGAGAGCCAGACCGCCCCGGTCACTGTAATAAACAAGGCAGGCGGCAGCTGCGGCCAGCATCGTAATGTTGATTGCGCGAAATACTTTTTTGGATGGTTGCATGGGATTCTCCTTTTGCGGTAAACTACCGCAAGTTTACATCACAAATGTTGAAATGTCAACAACTTAAACGAGGGGACAGGCGGCGCGAAACCGGCGTGCAGGGATCGCTGAAAACGATAACCGGGGAGTGTTGCATTTTGCAGCACTCCCCGGATGTGTCATTTGAGGAACAGGTGCAGCAGCTTGCCGTAGATGCCGCGGTGATACGGCTGGTAGCGCATCGGAAGATCCAACCATGTCTTTTTGTCAACGATGCTCTTCGTGTGGGAGAATGCGTCAAAGCCGACCTTGCCGTGATAGGCGCCCATGCCGCTTTCACCCACGCCGCCGAAGCCCATTGCGCTTGTCGCCAGGTGGATGACGCAGTCGTTGATGCAGCCGCCGCCGTAAGAGCAGCGCGCGGTGACCTCGCGGATTCTGGCCTTGTCCTCCGAGAAGAGATACAGTGCCAGCGGCTTCGCCTTTCCGGCCAGCAGCGCATAGACCTCCTCGAAGCTGCGGAAGGTCACAATGGGGAGTACCGGCCCGAAGATTTCCTCCTGCATCACGGCGTCGTCCCATGTCACAGGATCGAGCACGGTCGGCGCGATCTGCAGCGTGGCTTCGTTGACTTCGCCGCCGCAGACGACGTGTTCTGCGTCGATCAGGCTGCAAACGCGGTCAAAGTGCTTGCGGTTGATGATCTTGCCGTAATCGGGATTGCTCAGCGGCGATTCGCCGTATTGTTTCCGGATCTGCGCGCAGAGCTGAGCAACGAGCTCGTCTTTGACGCTCTCGTGGCAGAGAATGTAGTCCGGCGCAACGCAGGTCTGGCCGCAGTTGAGATATTTGCCGAAGACGATGCGCTTGGCGGCCAGAGCGAGCTTGGCGGTGCTGTCGACGATGCACGGGCTCTTGCCGCCGAGTTCGAGCACGGCGGGGGTGAGTGTCTCGGCGGTGTGGCGCAGAACCTCTTTGCCGACGGCCTGACTGCCGGTGAAAAACACCAGATCAAACTTTTGCTCAAGCAGCGTGGCGTTCTGTTCGCGGCCGCCGGTGACGACGGCAACGTATTCCGGATCGAAGCACTCTGTGATCAGTTTTTCGATCACGGCGCTTGTGGCGGGGGAGTAGGCGCTCGGCTTGACGATGACCGTGTTGCCCGCGGCGATGGCGTCGGCCAGCGGGTCGATCGTCAAAAGGAACGGATAGTTCCACGGGCTCATGATGAGCACATTGCCGTAGGGTGACGGCTTCTGATAGCTGCGCGAGGCAAACTGTGCCAGCGGCGTGGCGACGGTGCGTTCGCGGGCATACCGGCGTGTGCGGCGGATCATATCGCTGATCTCCGTACGCGCCAGACCGATCTCGCACATAAAGCCTTCAAAATCGCTCTTGCCGAGGTCGGTCGTCAGCGCGGCGGCGATTTCTTCTTCGTATGTTTCCACCGCCGCGTAGAGCTTTTTCAGCATGCGGATGCGAAATTCGACGGGAAGGGTTGCTCCGGTTTGGAAAAACTGCCTCTGCCGCTGCAAAATTTCTTCGATGTTCATCGTGTTCAGCTCCAATCTGCCACTTGATAATAGAATAGTTCAAGCTCCCGCGCGTTCATAAGCCTGGGAACGGGATAGAGAGGATTCGCCTCCTGATCGGCATGCTTTGCCATCTGCGGGATGTCCTCTTTTTGGATGCCCGTGAGTCGTTCAGGGATGTTCATTTTCCGGTTGAGTTCGCGGATCGCCGCGATGAACTTCTTCGCGCCTTCCTCGTCGCTGTCCGTCTCTGCGGCAACACCGGCGACGACGCCGAGCCGGTGCAGCTTGGGATACGCTGCGTCTGCGTAGTTGTCGAGGACGATGGGCATCAGCACGGCATTGGCCAGACCGTGCGGGGTGTTATACTGGCCGCCGAGCGAATGTGCCACGGCGTGAATGTAGCCGACATAGGATTTTGAGAAGGCGACACCGGCGGCATAGGCTGCGCGGAGCATATTTGAGCGCGCTGTGAGATTGCTGCCGTCGTGATACGCCGCTTCAATATTTGCAAAGACCAGTGCCACCGCTTCCTCGGCAAGCTGCCGTGTCTGCTTGCTAGTCGATCTGCCGATGTACGCCTCAACCGCGTGTGTCAGTGCATCCATGCCGGTCGTTGCTGTCAGGCTTGGCGGCAGGGTAGCCGTCGCCATCGGGTCATGCACCGCATAGTGCGGGATCAGTGTAAAGTTGTTCATGGTGTACTTGTGCTTTTTCTCTGTGTCGGTGATGACGGCGGTGACCGTGACTTCACTGCCGGTACCGGCGGTGGTCGGAATGGCAATCAGATTGGGAATGCGCCGCCGGACATGGAGCAGTCCCTTGAGCTGGTCCAGCGTCCGGTTCGGATAGACGACGCGCGCGCCGACGGCCTTGGCGCAGTCCATCGACGAGCCTCCGCCGAAGGCAATGATGCACTGGCAGCGCTCCCGATGGTAGAGCGCGAGGGCTTGCTCGACATTGTGCACCGTCGGATTGGCACGAGTCTGGTCATAGACCGCGCAGGAGATGCCGTGATCCGCGAGCAGACTTTCCAGCGGCGCGGTGCTTCCGCCGTTTCTCAGGCCGGGATCGGTAACGAGAAGGACGCGGCTGTGGCCGTTTTTCTTTAAAAGACCCGGAAGGTGTGTGATACTGTCAAAGATGACGGGCTCGCGATACGGAAGAATTGGGAACGCAGCGCGGAACACAAGCTGAAACGCACGGCAGTATGCTTTTTTTAACGGATTCATGATCAGTCAGGACCTCTTTCCTCAATGCAGTGTGATTGCGATTGTTGCACTTTCAACATTGGATTATACTGGATTGATGTTGAAATGTCAACGATTAGAGAGGACAACAGATCCGGATGCTTCCATGGACCAACCGGGGGCATGGGTGCAAATGACAGCGGATCGCCGCGTCGCTTTGCTCCCCGGAGGGAGACTTTGCTGCGGCGGGGCGCGAAACCGTTTGCGCCTGGTTAAATTTTGCGGGAGTGCTGCAAAGCTGCAGCACTCCCGGAAATTCAGTCTTCGATGATCTGACGAAGCTGGATATATTCGTCAAACCGGGTGTCGTGCGAATTGCTCAGGAAAATCACCTGTTCGGATTCGCCGGTCAGTGCGTCGGCGACGAGCGCAAGCGCACGGGCAATGTCGCTGCCGGTTTCGGCTTCGAGACAAAGGTGCAGACCGGATGTGACGGCGGCATACTGCGCGTCGGTTTCGGTAAAGCAGAACGAGACCGGGATGGGAGAGTCGTTGACGACCGTTTCGGCGGCTTCCCGGATGGTTTCGGCCCGGTCGGCCTCGTAGACGATCGACTCGCCGTTCGGGAAACAGAAGTTCTCGAAGATCACTTCTTCAAATCCAAGCATATACAGCTCTTCGCAGATATCCACCAGCCGGGTGAGCACCGCGCGATTGGCGGGGTCAAGCCAGTAACAGCCGCTGCCGTCGGCCCAGAGTGCGCCGGAAGAGAGCGCCAGTGCCTGATTGGTGTGTTCAAGCGCATAGTTGAAGTCCCGGAATGCCGGAATCCTGGCGATCAGATAGACATCCGGCCGCGACGCGACGGATGCAATCAGCGCATCGACTGCGGCGATATCGGCAGAGGTGGCAATCGGCGCACCGGTCAGACCGGTCGAGTAATAGAAATTGCCGAATTCGCTCTTGAGATCGAGCATGACGCTGACAGTGCCTTCCGCCTCGTCGAGCAGGGCGCTGAGCGCAATGTGAGATTGAGAGGCGTTGAGCAGGGCGGCGCTGTCGGCATAGTAGCCGTCGGCGCAGAGGATCGCGTCGGGCTGTGTATCATCCGGCTGCGTGGTTGTCTGCAGTGTGTCCGGCCGCTCGACGGATTCTCCGATCTCGAACGATGAACCGTCCGGCACGGCGACGGACACGGTGTCGTCGGATGTGGTATCCTGCACGATGTCCTCTCCCGGCAGCTGCAGGTAGGCGCCGTCGGTGGTGTAGACCATGAATCGTCCCAGATAGATCACATAGCTGAGGGCGGAGACCGCCAGCGCGACAGCGATAACCAGCACCGCGATCAGCGTGCGCTTGAGGCGCTGCTTGTTACGATAGGAAAAAATCCGCAATGTGATTGCCTCCGATCAGACCGGAGCGGCGGTCAGCGCGGCCCAGTCTTCGGAAAGCTGGCGCTGGGTAATGCGCAGACCGGCGCGTTCAATGGCGGCCTCCACTTCGGGAAGGCGCGGCTGCAGGATGCCGGAGCAGATAAAGGTGCCGCCGGGCTTTAGAAACTCGGGCACGATGGGCGCGAGCGGAATGATGACGTCTGCAACGATATTGGCCAGCACAATGTCGCATTTGCCAAGCCAGTCGGAGAGCTTCTCGCGGCTTTCAAGCACGTTGGCCGTCAGCGCGGTGAAGCGGTCGGCGTGCAGATCGTTCATCGCCGCATTCTCGCGGGCAATGTCCTCCGCCTTCGGGTCAATGTCGACGCCGGCGGCCGTGGCTGCGCCGAGCAGCAGCGCGGTGATCGAGAGGATGCCGCTGCCGCTGCCGAGGTCAAGCACCGTCTCGCCGCCCTGCACAGCCTGCTCGAGCGCCTGCATGCACATGCGGGTCGAGGCGTGCTGACCGGTGCCGAAGATCATGCCCGGATCGAGCAGAACCGGGATGCGGCCTTCGGGATTTTCCGGGTCGAGCCACTGCGGTACGACGAGCAGCTTCTCGCCGATGGGAAGCGGCTGATAGTACTGCTTCCAGCTGTTTTCCCAGTCCTCGTCGCGCATGGTGGTGTAGCTGACGGCGAGCGAACCGAGCGGCGCGTTTTTCTCCTGCTCGCGGAAGTGCATGAGCGCGGCGCGGAGCTCGTCAATCTGCTGGCGGGAGGCTTCGGTGTCCTCCAGATACAGCCGAATGCGGCTGATGCCGCTCATCGACTGCTCGAGCGTCTCGTCAACATAGTCCCAGTACTGCTGATTTTCCTCAAGAAATTCATGGAACTGGGTGTCGTCGTCCATAATAAAACTGTCGTAGCCGAGCGCGGTCAGGCGCGCGGCCAGAAGATCAATACCGCCCGGGGCGGTCTCAATCGAAACCTCAAGCCACTGCATGAAGCAATCCTCCGTATTCCGGCAAAAGCCGATAAAATTTCAATATACAGTTTACACGAAAGCGTATTGAAACACAAGGGGATAATTGATTTCTTCCGGTGAAGGTGGTAAAATCATGCCAATACTAGAAAGGTCGTGAATCATGAAGCGACAGGAGATCCTGCCCGGCGTTTTTTTGACGTCGGAGCAGACCAATCGATTCAAAACTGCGATATTGAGCGCCAATCTGCTGCGTCCGCTGAACCAGGAGGAGGCGGCGTTTGGTGCGCTGCTGCCGAGCGTGCTGCTTCGGGGCAATGACCGCTATTCGGATATGGAGCGCATTTCGGCGCATCTGGACGATCTGTACGGCGCGGGCCTCGGCAGTGCCGTGAGAAAAAAGGGCGAGACGCAGACGGTCGGCTTTTTCTCCGACTTTATTGAGGATTCCTTTGCGCCCGGCGGCGAGCCGATCCTGCGGGAGATGACGCAGTTCCTCGGCCGGACGCTGCTGCATCCGTATCTGGAAGACGGCGTGTTTTCGCGCGAATACGTTCTGTCCGAGCGGCTGAATCTGATCAACGCCATCGAGTCGCGGATCAATGACAAGCGCGCCTATGTGACAGACCGCCTGCTCAAGACGATGTGCGCCGGGGAGGCGTACGGCGTCAGCCGGCTCGGCGAGGCTGCCGATGTGGAGGCCATCACGCCGCAGTCACTGCAGGAGTACTATCAGAGAATTTTGAAGACCTCGCGTCTGGAGCTGTTTTACTGCGGACGCGCGGAGTTTGACACGGTGGCCGCGCTGCTGTGCGACGCGCTCGACGGCTTGCCGGAGCGCACCGTCACGCCGGTCGGCACGCAGCCTGGCGCAAAACCGGACGCGGTGCGCCGTGTCAGGGAGACGCTCGATGTAACGCAGGGAAAGCTGGCCATCGGCCTGCGCACGGAGATCACGGAGGCCGATCCGCGGTATCCTGCGATGATCCTGCTCAACTCGGTCTATGGCGCAGGTGTTTCGAGCAAGCTGTTTGTCAATGTGCGCGAGGCGTCGTCGCTGTGCTATTATGCCGGGTCGTCGGTTGACAAGTACAAGGGCATCATGCTCGTCAGCTCCGGCGTGGAGTTTGAAAATCTTGAGCGCGCCGAAACGGAGATTCTCAAGCAGCTTGACGACTGCAAAAACGGTGTGATTTCCGACGAGGAATTCGACGCGGCGCGGCGGTATGTGCTCTCTTCGCTGCGCGCCGCGCTCGACAGTCCGGGCCGGATGGACGATTATACGCTCGGCCAGTCGATCACAGGACGCTATGAGTCAATCGGCGCGTTGTCCGAGCGCATTTGCGCGGTCACAAAAGAGGAAGTGGCCGCAGCGGCGCGGACGCTGCGCGTGGATACGGTTGTAACGCTGGAGGGAGAGTCGGCATGAAGAAAAGAACCTATCCCAGACTCGGCGAGACGTTTTATGAAGAGATCCTGCCCAACGGCCTGCGCATCCGCGTGACGCCGAAGCCGGGCTTTTCCCGCTGTTATGCGTTTTTTGCGGCCAACTACGGCTCGATCGACATGGAGTTTGTGCGCGACGGTGAGGTGATCACCACGCCGGCCGGCGTGGCGCACTATCTCGAGCATAAGATGTTCGATCTGCCGGATGGAAACGCGATGAACCAGTTCGCCGCAACCGGCGCAAGCCCGAACGCCTTCACCGGCTACGGCATGACGGCGTACCATTTTGAGTGCACCGACCGATTTGAAGAAAACCTGCGGTATCTGCTTGCGTTTGTCAGCACGCCGTATTTCACCGACGAAAGCGTCGAAAAAGAGCGCGGGATCATTGAGCAGGAAATCCGCATGTATGAAGACAGCCCCGGCTCCCGCGTGTATGAAGATCTGTTTGAAGCGATGTTTGCCCGGCATCCGATCCGTGTTCCGATTGCCGGAACGGTCGAATCCATTGCGGACATCACGGCGCAGACGCTCTATGACTGCCACCGCGCGTTTTACGATCCGACGAATATGATGCTCACGGTTGTCGGCGATGTTGACCCGGAGCGTGTGGCGCAGATCGCGCGGGAGATATTGCCGGAGCAGCCGGGCAGCATCTGCGAGCGCTGTTACGGCGAAGCGGAATCGGCGCAGGTCGTGACGCATGAGATGAACCTGACGATGGACGTCTCCATGCCGCTGTTTATGCTTGGGTTCAAGTGCGATCCGGCCGGACAGGGACGCGACGCGCTCTGTCAGGAGCTGCTGGCGGATCTGGCTGCCGAGCTGCTGATGGGCGAATCCTCGCCGCTCTATAATCGCCTCTATGAAGAAGGCCTGATCGACGCCGGATTCTCCTGCGGCTATGAGGCCATCCGGCAGGCGTGCTTGCTTTCCGCGTCCGGTGACAGCCGCGATCCAGCCGCCGTGCGCGACGCCATTTTGGCCGAGGTTGACCGGATTGTGGAAGAAGGCCCGGACCTTGCGCTGTTCGAGCGGCTGAAAAAGAGCTCGTTCGGACGCCGCCTGCGGGAGCTCGACAGCTTTGACGCCATCTGCTACCGGATGTGCGAAAACTGCTTCGATGAGACAGAGTATTACGAGTTCCCGGAACTGTTTGACGAAATCAACGCCGAGCAGGCGGTGCGGTTTCTGCAGCAGACGGTGACGCCGGAACGCATGACCCTTTCGGTCGTCTGGCCGAGGAAAAAGGAGGCAATGGAATGATTGTATTAACCCCGATCACATTCCCGAATCTTGGCATAACCGTTGATATTGAGCGCATTGCGCTGACGGTGTTCGGCCGCCCGATCTACTGGTACGGCATCATCATCGCCTGCGGCATCTTCCTCGGCGCGCTGTATGCCTGCCGCCGGGCGGATCAGTTCGGTACGACGGCAGACGATCTCACCGATATGCTGCTGTTTGCCGTGCCGATCGCAGTGATCTGTGCGCGGATTTACTATGTGGCGTTCAACTGGTATGTCGACGGCTTCGATCAGAACCCGATCCGCGCGCTGTATATCTGGGAGGGCGGCCTGGCGATCTACGGCGGCATCATCGGCGCCGTGCTGACGGTCATTGCAGTCAGCAAATACAAGAAAATGCCGGTAGGCGTCATGATGGATGTGGGCGGACTTGGCCTGCTGATCGGTCAGGCGGTTGGCCGCTGGGGCAATTTTATCAATCAGGAAGCGCACGGCGGCGTGACGGACTCGTTTTTGAAGATGGGTCTGGTCGACAAGGCGGGCAATGTCAATTACTATCATCCGACGTTTTTGTATGAGAGCGTCTGGAACCTGATCGGGCTGGCCATTCTGCACCGCTATTCCAAGCGCCGTAAGTTTGACGGCGAGGTATTCTGCCTCTATGTGGCATGGTATGGCCTTGGCCGCGCGTGGATCGAAGGTCTTCGCACCGACAGCCTTTACATCGGCTCGACGGGAATCCGCGTCAGCCAGCTGATCGCAGTGGTATCGTGTCTGGCGGCGCTGGGCGTGATCGCCTATGTGCGTCTGGTGCGCAAGCCGACGTCGCTGTATGTCGAGCGCAAGGCGGCGGAGAAAGCGGCGCAGGCCGCTTCCGTGGAGCAAAGCGAACAGACTGCCCCGGTTGCCGGGGAGAATGAAATGACGAAGCAGCAGGAGGGAGAAGCGTATGACGATCCTTGACGGCAAGGCGCTTGCGGCCAAAAAGAAAGAGCAGATCAAAAAGAGCGTGCAGACGCTCAAAGAAAAGGGCGTCACGCCCGGACTGGCAGTGATTCTGGTCGGCGACAATCCTGCCTCGCGCGTGTATGTGTCCAACAAGGAAAAAGACTGCGCCGAATGTGGCATTTACTCCGAGGAGTACCATCTGCCGGGCGATATTTCGCAGGAAGCGCTGCTGGAGCTGATCGGGACGCTCAATGACAACGAGAAGATCCACGGCATTTTGTGTCAGCTTCCGCTGCCGGGCCACCTGTCCGAGCAGCTGGTCATCGACTCGATTGCACCGGAGAAGGATGTCGATGCGTTCCATCCGTACAATGTCGGCCGCATTATGCAGGGCAAGTATCAGTTCCTTCCGTGTACCCCGGCGGGCGTGATGGAGATCCTGGACGAGTACGGAATCGACCCAGCAGGGAAGCACTGCGTGGTTCTCGGCCGCTCCAACATCGTCGGCAAGCCGATGGCAATGCTGCTGCTGCACCGCAGCGGCACGGTCACGATCTGCCACAGCAAGACTCCGGATCTGAAGCAGCAGTGCCTGCAGGCCGATATTCTGATCAGCGCAGTCGGTCAGGTCGGCCTCGTAACGGCGGACATGGTCAAAGAGGGCGCAGTCGTGATCGATGTTGCAATGAACCGCAATGCCGAAGGCAAGCTCTGCGGCGATGTGGACTTTGCCGCGGTCAGCGAAAAAGCGTCGTATATTACGCCCGTCCCGGGCGGCGTCGGCCCGATGACGCGCGTCATGCTGCTGGAAAACACGCTCACGGCAGCAGCGTCCCACGCATAAGAAAGGCTTCCCCGATACCTCGGGTGCAGGAACAACCGAAACCGGCCTTTGGTTTTTACCACAGGCCGGTTTTTTTGCAAAGGCCGGAACAACTGCCAATGCGCACCGAGGCTGGTATCCACGCACCAATGCTTCCAAATGTGTCATTGCGAAGTCAGCGCGCACGCTTCGGCCGCTGCCGGCGTGTTGCACAATGGCGGCATTTGTGC
>CAZUKJ010000039.1:0-10863 GCA_964620855.1 uncultured Oscillospiraceae bacterium | reverse complement strand
TCTCGCCGATGTACTTGCCGTCTTTCCACTCGAAGCAGCGCATATCGAACACTTCGACAACGGCGACCCAGAAGATACGGCCATCCGGGCCCTGATAATGCTTGCCAATGTGGTACATGTGATGAACCATCGGTGTGCCGCCAAGTTCCTTGATGGCGGTGGCGTAGTTCTCATTCTTGAAGGTCGGCGCAACAACACCGAACTTCTCGTTGCGCATCGGGCCGATATCGGTCCAGCCGCCGATAGCGGCGATCGACTCGTCGATGAGCTTCTTCACCTCGGCGGAGGGACGGCCGCAGCCTTCAAAGCCCTCATACCAGACGTTGTACGCGTTGATGAACTCGCTCGGGCAGCCGACAAGGATCTCCTTGACGCGCTCGGCGATCTCCTCCTTGGTCAGGAACACGTTACCCTCTGGAAGATGCATCAGATATTTCACTCAAATTCCTCCTCTTTGTTTGCATTTGTTCTCCGTGTTTGCCGGTTCATTCCGCCGGCTCATACGGTGTCATGAAGTCGACGTCATCAGCCGGAAGCTGGCCGATCGAATCCAGGAACCGTACGATTCCCTGCTCTGCAGCGACCATGACGCCCATGAAATCCATATCCGGTTTGAATTTGATCTCAAAGAGCTGGTCGGCCGCGCTCGGCAGCTGTTTGAGCATCGCGCGATTACGCTCGTTGATCTCCCAGCCTTTGTGACGACCTTCTTCAGAGCCGATCGGATGGATGAAGCACTGATACTGTTTGCGGTAGAGGAAGGTATACATGATCTCATTCTTTGACAGAACCGCGATCATGTTGCCGGCCTCGATCGCCTGCATCATCTTCTCGCCGTCAGATCCCATCGGACTGAGCTGCACGTCATTGACGTGTTCCTCTTCCGGACGCTTTGCGTCCATATTCTGACTCATAGCTTTGCTTTTGACACCTCTCTTCTTCCGCCTGAGCAGGCTGAATCCCGCAGGGAAGTACTTCCCTGCGGTGCTGGTTCCCTTTTCAAGCGGAAGGCGGTGGCGTTTCCGTCCACAGCCCTGTGAGCGGACTTGCTCAGGCTCTGCATCCATAGGCTTCCCCTTAGGCGTACAGAGCTCGGAAACATGGGGATTTTGTTCGGCGGCATACTTCCGCCATTTTGCTTCAACCCTATTTTAAACCATAGTACCGTACCAAAGTCAAGTGTCTGTCCATGGAAAAATCATTGTGAAACTCTCTCATTGCCAGCATGGGGCTCCCCCGGATGCTTTTAAATATATAATGTACCATCCGGTTGTAACCATCGATTTATGACAACCTATCAGTTGTGTCCATTTCGTTTTCTTGTGTTTCCGACTCGATCCGCATCGTGGTAAACTGATCATGGAATCTAAGTATGTACTGGAGGTATCGGCGATGGCTGTGAAATTCACACCGGACGATCAGAACATCGTTTCGTTCTCTTTGATGGGCCCGGAAAGCGGCGGCCCCTGTCAGGTGGACTCCACCGACGGCCGCATCACCCGCATCCGCCCGTATGTTTATGACAAAGAATACACGGACAAGCACTGCAATCCCTGGAAGATTGAGGCGCGTGGCCAGACCTTTACGCCGCCCGACCGCGTGACGATCACGCCGCTCGGTCTGGGCTATAAGAGCCGCGTCTATTCTCCAAACCGTGTCAAATATCCGCTCAAGCGTGTCGACTGGGATCCGAACGGCGAGCGCAATCCGCAAAACCGCGGCAAGAGCAAGTATGTCCGAATCTCCTGGGATGAAGCCGCACAGATCTGCGCCGACGAGCTTCTTCGCATGAAGAACACCTATGGCCCGGAAGCCGTGCTGTGTGAAAGCGATATGCACGGCGAAGGTAAGCGTGTCGCACCGAGCCACGGCTGCCCGAACCGCCTGCTGGCGCTCATGGGCGGCTACACACTGCAGATGCGCAACATGGACTCGTGGGAAGGCTGGTACTGGGGCGCCAAGCATGTCTGGGGCATGGAGCCGGTCGGTGAAATGGCGCCGACAGCCAACCTCTACCCCGATATTGCCAAAAACACCGATATGCTGCTGTTTTGGGGCTGCGATGCAGAGACCACCCCGCTCGGTGTCGTCTCTCATCTGCCGTCTCGTCTGTGCTACTGGTTTACAGAGTTGGGCATTGAGAACGTCTATGTCTGCCCCGACCTGAATTATGCCGCTGCTGTTCATGCAGACAAGTGGATCCCCATTCTTCCCAATACCGACGCAGCCCTGCAGTTGGCCATCGCTTACACCTGGCTGACCGAAGGCACCTACGACAAAGAATATATCGCCACGCACACCTATGGTTTCGACAAGTTCGTCGCCTATGTCATGGGCGACGAGGACGGCGTGCCGAAAACGCCGAAGTGGGCCAGCGAAAAGTGCGGCGTCAAGCCGTGGACAATCAAAGCGCTTGCCCGCCACTGGGCCGAGAGCACAACCTCCATCCTGCACGGCAACGGCGGCTGCTACATCCGCGGTCCGTATGCCACCGAACCTGCTCGCCTTGAAGTTATGCTGCTTGGCATGCAGGGTCTCGGCCGTCCGGGTGTACACCAGGGCAAGATGATTGAATGGAATATGTGGGCCAAGGACTTCCCCGTCCCCTATCAGGGCGATTTCGCGCCCAAAGTGCCCCAGATCTGCGACTGTCTGCGCGCCGTCGACGGCGATCTTCCGGACGATATCGATATGCGCCGGTACGATCTGAACGACTATCAAAAAGAAAAAGCGCCGGAGCTGATCGAGCTGTTCCGGAAACTTCCCGCCCCGAAGCAGTTTATTCCGCGCTGTCTGGTACACAAAGCCATCGTTGACGGCGAGGCAGAGTGGTACGGCCTGCACTGTTTCTCCTCGAGCCAGCAGCCAGACAAGGACGGCAACCGCAAGCCGACCAACATCTACCAGTTCGACAAAATCATCTATCCGCGTCCCGGCCTGAGCCGCGTGCATATGATCTGGACGGATTCGCCCTGCAACGTCACCTGCTGGAACAACGGCAACCTTTTCTCCGAAGCCTACCGCGATCCATCGATTGAGACGATCATTGCGCAGCATCCGTGGCTTGAGAATGACTGCTACTTTGCCGACTTGATCCTGCCGGTCTCGACCAAGCACGAGATGAGCGACCTCTGCAACGACCTGTCCTCCGGTGTGTTCCAGTCGGTTTACCTGACAGAACCGTGCTGCCCGCCGATTGGCGAGTCAATGACCGACTTCGACGTCTGTGTCAAAGTCTGCGAAAAGCTCGGCCCGGAATATGTCCGTGCCTACACCGGCAACGGTCTGACCGAGGAAGACCGCGTCCGCTTCTTCTATGCCGCCTCCGGCTGTGAAGACTTTATGAGCTGGGAGGAGTTCCGCGAGCGCAAGATCTATGTTGTCCCGTGCAAACCCGACGCGCAGGAAATCCCCGCCGGCCTGCACGGCTTCTGGTCTGATCCCGAGAATCATCCGCTCTCGACACCGACCGGCCTTTTGGAGTACTCCTCCACGGATATCGAAAAGTATATGCCCGACGATCCGGAGCGTCCGCCTGTGCCGCATTGGATCGAAAAGTCCGAGAGCCACGACGAGCGGCTTTCTTCCGAGCGCGCCAAGGAATATCCGCTGCTGTGCATGTCCAACCACGGCCGCTGGAGAATGCACGCGCAGTGCGACGATATCATCTGGAACCGCGAGGTCGAGACGATGAAGATCCGCGCATGGGACGGCTATCAGTATGAGCCGATGTGGATCAACCCCAAAACAGCAGCTGAGCGCGGCATTGCACACCGCGACATCGTCAAGATTTTCAACGAGCGCGGCATCGTGCTGTGTGCGGCATATGTCACCGAGCGTCTGATGCCCGGCGTCGTCTATGTCGACCATGGTTCGCGTCTTGACCCGATCATCCCCGGCTGGCTTGATCGCGGCGGCTGCATCAACTGCATCACACCGACCTCGATGACCTCGAAGAACTCCACAGGCATGGCCGTCTCGGGCTTCTTGGTCGAGTGCCAGAAAGTGACAAACGAGGAATACCGCGAGTGGTCGACCACTTATGCCGAAGCATGGAATCGTCCGGTTCATCCCGATGCAGGTGCCTGCCTGGCCGGCTGGCTCGTCGACCCCGAGCAGGACGAAGACCCGACCAACGGCGTCCGCTGCCTGAACGACAAGAAAGACGTGCCGCTTGGTTCGCATCAGCCGCACGTCGTCACCAGAGCCTCGTTCTGACCTGATCCATTTCAATCATCATCGGAGGCATTACTATGTCCAAGATTTTTATTATCGACGTTGCGAAGTGCTCCGGCTGTCACAACTGTCAGCTCTCCTGTAAAGATGAGCACTGTGAAAACGACTGGCGTCCGTATGCTGCGCCGCAGCCTGCCACCGGCCAATTCTGGTGCAAGGTGGAAAGCCACACACGCGGCAGCGTGCCGAAGGTCAAAATGCACTATATCACCCGCATGTGCAACCACTGCGCCGACGCGGCCTGCATGAATGTATGCGAGGCAGATGCGATCATCCGCCGGGAAGACGGTCTTGTTCTGATCGATCCGGACACCTGCACAGGCTGCGGCAAGTGCGTCAGCGCCTGCCCGCACAGTGCGGTGTTCTTCAACGAAGAGCAGAAGATCGCTCAGAAGTGCACCGGCTGCGCGCATCTGCTCGACCACGGCGCAGCCAAGCCGCGCTGTGTGGAGGCCTGTCCGACCGACGCGATCACCTTTGGCGAGAAGGCCGAGCTGCTCGGCGCGCTCGAAGGTGCCGTTGCCGCCGACCCGACCGGTCGTGTCTACTATAAAAACATCCCCGGCCGCTTTATCGGCGGTACCGTCTACGACCCGATCGAAGAAGAAGTGGTCATCGGCGCGGTCTGCACGCTCAAAAGCAGAGATACCACGCTGACTGCCACAACGGACAGCTTCGGTGATTTCTGGTTCCGCGACCTGCCGGAGAACACCGTATACGACCTGACCATTGAAGCCGACGGCTACCGGCAGAAGCACTTCGCTTCGATCTGTTCCACGCCGGACATCAACCTCGACGACATCCCTATGGAGAAGGTGTAAGCCATGGCAACGCTCAATGATATGACGGTCGGCAAACCGTCTAAGCTGATTTTGAACTTTTCTATGCCGCTGCTGCTTTCGACGGCGCTGCAGCAGCTGTATAACATTGCAGACTCCGTGATTGTCGGTCAGTTCACCGGATCGGCCGGTCTGGCTGCCATCGGTGCCGCCTACCCGATCACACTGTTTTACATCGCCGTGGCCACCGGCGCGTCGATGGGCTGCTCCGTGATCATCTCGCAGCTATTTGGCGCAAAACGGATGCGTGATATGAAAAGCGCCATTTTTACCGCGATCTTTACCCTTTTGGGGCTTGGCAGTGTTTTCGCAGGCGCCGGTGTTCTGCTTTCCGGGCCTCTGATGCAGCTGCTCGGCTGTCCGGAGAGTACTTTTGCAGACGCCAAAGCTTATCTGGCGATCTATTCCGTCGGTGTTCTGCCGATGTTCCTCTATAATTCTGCCAACGGCATCTATACAGGTCTCGGTGATTCAAAGCGTCCGCTGTATTTCCTGCTGCTGTCGTCCGTTCTGAATGTCATTCTCGACATCATTGCGGTCGGTCCGATGGGCCTCGGCGTCATCGGTGCAGCATGGGCGACCACGATCTCGCAGGCTGTTGCCGCTGTGCTCGCCAACGTTCTGCTGGTCGTTCGGATTCGCAGTGTGGAATCCGAACCGGGCGTCAAGCTGTTCGACACCACTCTTCTCGGTCAGATGACAAAAATCGCCGTGCCGACGATCTTCCAGCAGTCGTGCGTCGCGCTGTCACACACAATCCTGCAGAGTTTGGTCAACTCGTTCGGCACTGCCGTTATGGCGGGCTACGAAGCGGCCTCCAAGCTGCACAACTTTGCTTACATGTGTTTCAACACGATCGGCACAGCGCTCTCGAGCTTCGTCGCGCAGAACTACGGCGCCGGTAAACGCACCCGGATCAAAGAGGGCTTTAAGATCTCGACTGCCATGTGCTTCATCTGCACGGTTGTGGTCGTGGTCATTTTCCAGCTCTTCCCACGCCAGCTCGTTGGTCTGTTTGTTGATGCGGGCACGGAAGCAGCCGTCATTGACGTCGGCGAAAACTATCTGCGCATCATCTCTCCGATGTATCTGATCATCTGCCTGATCATTACCACCGGCGGTCTGCTGCGCGGTCTTGGTAAGAGCATGACCTTTTTCCTTGAAACTGTCACGGAATTTATCGTCCGCGTCGTCATGTGCTTCGTTCTGACGAAGGTCCTTGCAAGCTATACCGGCCTGATGTGGGCGTGGTATTTCGGCTCTCCCGTCGGCTTCTGTCTGTGTCTCAGTCTGGCGATCCGCCAGTTCCGGACGGTGCTCAGCGAGCCTGATACGCTTTAATCCCAAAGAATAACGCGGTGTCCGAGCAAATCGGACACCGCGTTTCATTATTTGCATTTTGTTGACTCAGGACTTCCAGAGGCCGTGCAGATTGCAGTATGCATAGCAGCCGACAACTTCGTCTCCGGGCAGAATCGCAAATTTCGCAACCGGCGGTTCACCCGGCTTCAGCGCAACACGCTGATTGCCGTTTCTGGTCTGGAGTGCGATCCACTCGATGTAGTGTTCCTCGATCATCGGATGCTCGACGGAACCGACGGTAGCCGTCACGATATTGCCTTCGACTGCGACGACCGGGATGTGTTTCTCCGCAGAGGCCTCGACCGTTCCCGGGACAAGTTCGAGCATCTTCTCTCCGCAGCAAACAACCGGAACTCCGGCGTTCTTTGCATATGCAATGATGTTGCCGCAATGTTTACAGATATAAAACTTCATTTCCATAGCAAATCCATCCTTTCATTGTTTGCGTTTACAAGAATAGTATACCACAACGCGCTCCAAAAAGAAACGGGAATTCTTGAATAAACTTCCTGTTGAAGCGCTGTTATACTCTGCGCTTTCGGTTGTGATAGTGCGTGTGGAGCAGTTCGTGCGCTTTGTGCGAGAGCGGCTCGCCAAAGAATTCACTGTAGATGGCCTGAATGTCCGGATTCTCATGCGACTTGCGCAGCGGCAGACTCTGATCGAGCGCATAGATCGCTTTGATGCGTTCTTCGCGTCTGGCATTCGTTGTCCCGATCGGCTGACCGCCGCCGCCGATGCAGCCGCCCGGGCAAGCCATGATTTCGATAAAGGTGTAGTTCTCCTCACCGGACTCCACGCGGCGCAGCACCTCCGCTGCGTTCTTCAGGCCGTTGGCCACGGCAACCTTGATCGGCGTACCGTTCAGATCAACGGTTGCCTCCCGGATTCCGCCGATTCCGGCACGCACCTCTTCAAACTCCAGGCGCGGGAGCATCTGGCCGGTGTAGGCCTCGTAAGCCGTTCTCAGCGCGGCTTCCATGACGCCGCCGGTGACACCGAAAATGGCGGCAGCGCCGGAGGAAGTGCCCAGCGGCGAATCAAACTGCGACTCACCGAGCACGCGCAGATCGAGGCCTTCGTAGCGGATCAGCTTGGCCAGCTCTCGGGTCGTCAGGACAAAGTCAACATCCTGATAGCCATCGCGGCCGAGTTCCGGACGCTTTGCCTCATATTTTTTCGCCGTGCATGGCATGACGGAGACACAGACAATGTCTTTCGGATCGACGCAGGCTTTCTCGGCATAATACGTCTTGGCGACTGCACCAAACATGCCCTGCGGCGACTTCGCCGTGGACAGGTTGTCGATCATCTCCGGGTGGTGCTTTTCCACATAGTTGACCCAACCGGGCGAGCAGGATGTAATCATCGGCAGCTTGCCGCCGTTTTTAATGCGGTCAAGCAGCTCCGTACCTTCCTCCATGATCGTCAGATCGGCGGCAAAGTTGGTGTCGAACACCTTATCAAAACCGAGCATCCTGACTGCAGTGACCATCTTTCCGGTGACCAGTTCGCCGGGCTCCATGCCGAATTCATCACCGAGTGCTACGCGAACCGCCGGGGCGATCTGAACGATGACATGTTTTTCCGGATTGTGCAGCGCACGCCACACGTCAGCTGTGCTGTCTTCTTCGACGAGCGCGCCGACCGGGCAGACGAGCGTACACTGGCCGCACAGAACGCAGTCGGTCTGGTCCATCGGCAGATCAAACGCTGTGGTGACCTTGAAGTTTTCCGACCGACCGGAATAGGTCAGTGCGCTGATGCCCTGAATCTCTGAGCAGGCCTTTACGCAGCGGCCGCATTTGACGCACTTCGACGGGTCGCGGACGATCGACGGATTGTCGACGCGAAGTGGCTCACGGGTCGAGACATCCGGCAGATCCGGCAGCAGCAGGTTGAAGCGGCGGCAGAGCGCCTGCAGTTCGCAGTTGCCGTTACGGGCGCACATCAGACAGTTCTGCTTGTGGTTGGCCAGCATCAGTTCCAGAATACCGACCTGCGTATCGTAGACCTTCTGACTGTCGGTATAGATCTCCATGCCCTCCTCAACCGGCGTGGTGCAGGAGGTTTTGAGTTTTTTCTGGCCCTTGATCTCGACCACGCAAAGGCGGCAATGCGCCTTGGAGAGCTGGTCGGGGTGATAGCACATATGCGGAATGTCAATATTCAGCAGCTTGGCCGCATTGATGATAAGAGTTCCCTCTTCAACCTCAAGCGGGATATGATTGATCTTGATATGAACTTTGCTCATCGGACTTCCTCCTCCGGGACCTCAAATGCTTCGGGGAAATGCTCCATCGCCGACAGCAGCGCCGACTGAGCCGATTCACCCAGGCCGCAAAGAGAGGCCTGACTCATAATGTTGGCAAACTTCTTCATCGTAGCGACGTCCTTCTCCGTAAAATCGCCCTCGATCAGCTTGTCAAGCAGGAGGCGGATGTGGCGGTTGCCCTCGCGGCAGGGCGTACACTGGCCACAGGATTCATGACTGAAGAAAGCCTGCGTCATGCGCAGAAATTCCAGGACACCGGTGCGCTCGTCAACGACGAGCACTGCGCCGGAGCCGATCGCCGTCAGGCCGGCAGCGCGCATATCGTCATAGGTGTACGGTGTGTCGAGCTGCGCCGCCGACGCCAGACGGCCGGATGCACCGCCGAGCTGCACCAGACGGACCGCACGATCCTCCGGGACGCCGCCGGCAAGCTCAATGATCTCACGGATGGTCATGCCGAACGGGATCTCAAACACGCCCGGGTTGCGAACATTGCCGGAAACCGAGATCATCTTCGTGCCCGGGCAGTCCGGCGTACCCTGACTGGCATAATAGTTCTTGTCATCCATCAGCAGCGGCGGAACAATCGAGAGCGACTCGACATTGTTCATGCATGTCGGAAGATGGTATACGCCGCTCTGCTTGATGTACGGCGGCTTCATACGCGGACGGCCCGCAAAGCCCTCGATCGACTCGGAAAGTGCAGAGCCCTCGCCGCAGACGTAAGCGCCTGCGCCGGAGTAGACGTAAAGATCGAAATGGAAGCCTTCGATGCCCAGAATGTTCCTGCCCAGATAACCGGCCTTTTCGCACTGTTCCACTGCGCCGACCAGAAGCGGCTGCAAGTGACTGTACTCCTCGCGCAGGTAGATATAACCCTCCTGCGCATCGACCGACCAGCCGGCAATGATCATACCCTCAATAATCTGGAATGGGTCATTCCGGATCAGTTCGCGGTCTTTAAATGTGCCGGGCTCGCCTTCGTCGGCGTTGCAGACGACGCATTTGCGCGGCGCCTTGACTTCCTTCGCCTGCAGCCACTTGCGGCCCATATCATATGCAGCGCCGCCGCGGCCCTGTACCTTATTCTTCATCAGAACACCGGCGATCTCCTCACCGGTCATCCCCACCGCACGGCGAAGAGCCGCGAATCCGCCGGCCGTCTCATAAGAAGCCAGCGACGTCGGATCATACTTGCCGAAACGGCGCGAAATAAACTGTGCTGTCTTGACCATAGTGCCCTCCTCAATCCAGTTCACGAAGCATTTCCAAAATCCGCTCGCGCGTCGTCAGGTTGCCATATACCTCACCATTGACGCGAACGGCCGGCGCCTTGTCGCACGCACCGAAACACGGAACTTTTTCGATGGTAAAACGGCCGTCATAGGTCACTTCGCCCAGATCGATGCCAAGGATGCTCACCAGCATCTCATAAAGGCTTTCGCTGTTGTTGACGCGGCACGGCGCGCTGTCACAGATCTGCAGAGGGAACTTGGCACGCGGTTTGTCATGCAGTGCAGTGTAAAAGCTGATGACGTCAAACACATGCGTCGGCTTCAGACCGAGCTGATCGGCAACATAGTACGCAACCGGGCGGCTGATATAGTGACGTTCCATCACTGCCTCGACATCAAGCAGGATGCCGATGAGCTGTGTTCCGTCGTTGCCATGCGCCGCAAGAATGCCATCAATACTCTGGCGTACTTCGTCGGTCAACTCTTCGGTCTCAATTTCAAACGGTCTCATGGGGATTGACTCCTTTCCTCTGGGAGGGGTTATGCAGCGATGCGGCCACCGCCGCTGCATGCGGATTGCGCGATCCAATGATTTCCTGCAATCACGAGCCGACTCTATTCCATTTTCTATTTTACCGCGCTATGTTCTTTCATTCAATGGCATTTTGCACAAGTGCGCTCTTTGATTTATTGCGTTCGCACAAACGCAGCACTGGTGTCTCCGGCGATTTTCAACAGTCTTCCTCATCCGTGTCGCAAAACTGATTTCTACGCTTTTTACCATTTCTAAACAATAAAAAAAATTCATACCAGACTGAATTTTTTGATTTACAAGTCACTGATTTCTTGTTATTCTATTAAAGTTGAGATGATCTTTTTGTTACCATCTAATTTTGTCTTTTTTATGAGGAGTGAT